>NZ_JADZGH010000145.1:0-66703 GCF_015865005.1 Rhodococcus sp. CX | reverse complement strand
GCGGTGTTCTTCCACGAGGCCGCGGTCGCCGATGCGATCGGTGCCGCGCGTCGGCTCGTGCCGCAACTCGAGACGGCGCGGCTCATGGCCCCGACGTGGACCCCCGAGCGCTTCGGGTCCGTTCCGCGCCTGTATGTCGAAGCGACACTGGATCGTTCGGTGCCGATCGTGACGCAGCGCGAGATGCAGCGGCTGGTGCCGGGCGCGCGGGTCGTCACGCTGGACAGCGATCATGCACCACAGCTGTCGGCGCGCGACGAGCTCGCGGCGGCACTCGCCGAGTTCGCCACCCGGGTGGCCGCCGAGACTGCGGCGGCATTGTAGCGAAATCGCTTGCCGGACAGCACAGTGGCCGCCGCCCGTGAGGGCAGCGGCCACTGTGGATCTTGCGCTGGTTACCGTCAGACGGTCGCCGCGACGGTCTCCTCGGCCTCGGCCGGGGAGCTCGTGCGGATCAGGTGGTCGAACGCGCTGAGCGCGGCGGTCGCACCCGCGCCGGCGGCGACGATGATCTGCTTGAACGGGACGGTCGTGCAGTCGCCGGCGGCGAACACGCCCGGCACCGAGGTGCGGCCGTGGGCGTCGACGACGATCTCGCCGCGCGGGCTGAGATCGACGGTGCCGGAGAGCCAGTCGGTGTTGGGCAGCAGGCCGATCTGCACGAACACGCCGTCCAGGTCGACGGTCTTCGACTCGTCGGTGGTGCGGTCGGTGTAGACCAGGCCGGTGACCTTGGAACCGTCGCCGAGGACCTCGGTGGTCAGCGCGCTGGTGACGATGTCGACGTTGGGCAGGCTGCGAAGCTTGCGCTGCAGCACCTCGTCGGCGCGCAGCACCGAGTCGAACTCGATGAGCGTCACGTGGGCGACGACGCCGGCGAGGTCGATGGCCGCTTCGACGCCGGAGTTGCCGCCGCCGATCACCGCGACACGCTTGCCCTTGAACAGCGGGCCGTCGCAGTGCGGGCAGTAGGTGACGCCCTTGTTGCGGTACTCCTGCTCGCCGGGCACGTTCATCGCGCGCCAGCGGGCGCCGGTCGCAAGAACGACGCTGCGCGAGAGCAGCCGCGCGCCGTTCTCGAGTTCGACCTCGACCAGACCGCCCTCGTTGGCGGCGGGCGTCAGCTTCGCGGCCTTCTGCACGTTCATGATGTCGACGTCGTACTGACGCACGTGGTTCTCGAGCTCGGCGGCGAACTTCGGGCCCTCGGTGTAGGGAACCGACGAGAAGTTCTCGATGGCCATGGTGTCGAGCACCTGGCCGCCGAACCGCTCGGCAAGAACGCCGGTGCGGATTCCCTTGCGGGAGGCGTAGATCGCGGCGGTCGCGCCGGCCGGGCCACCACCGACGACGAGGACGTCGAAGGGATCCTTCTCGCTGATCGCGGCGGCGGTGCGCTCGGCGGATCCGCTGTCGAGCTTGCCGACGATCTGCTCGAGGTTCATGCGCCCGGAGCCGAACAGTTCGCCGTTGAGGAAGACGGTGGGCACGGCCATGACCTGGCGGGCGTCGACCTCGTCCTGGAAGAGGGAGCCTTCGATCGCGGTGTGCTTGATGCGCGGGTTGATCACGCACATGGTGTTGAGTGCCTGCACCACGTCGGGGCAGTTCTGGCACGACAGCGAGAAGTAGGTCTCGAAGTGGTAGTCGCCGTCGAGATCGCGCACCTGCTCGAGCAGTTCCGCGGCTTCCTTCGAGGGGTGGCCGCCGACCTGCAGCAGGGCGAGCACGAGGGAGGTGAACTCGTGGCCGAGCGGGATACCGGCGAACTCGACCTCGATGTCGGTGCCGACCCGGCGGATCAGGAAGGAGGGGCGACGGGTGGCTTCACCGTCGCGCACGTGGGTGACCAGGTCGGACATGCCGGCGATCTGGTCGAGGAGGTCGGCGAGTTCCTTCGACTTCGGCCGGTCGTCGAGGGACGACACGAGCTCGATCGGCTGGGTGACCTTTTCGAGGAGCGACTTGAGCTGGGCGGCGAGGGAGGCATCGAGCATGAGGATCAACTCCAGAAGTGGAAGAACTGTGACCGGTGGGAATGGGGAGTCGGCGAACTTCTCAGCTCGAGCCGAGGAGATCCGGACGGCGCCCGGTGGTGCGGGACGAGGCCCGCGCCACCGGGACGAATTCCGTCGGGAAATCAGATCTTGCCGACGAGCTCCAGCGACGGGGCGAGGGTGGCGTCGCCCTCTTCCCACTTGGCCGGGCAGACCTCGCCCGGGTGGTTGCGGACGTACTGCGCAGCCTTGACCTTGCGGACGAGCTCGGCGGCGTTGCGGCCGATGCCCTCGGCGGTGACCTCGGTGAACTGGACGACGCCGTCCGGGTCGACCAGGAAGGTGCCGCGGTCGGCCAGGCCCTGGTTCTCGCGGAGGACCTCGAAGTCGGTGCTGATCTGCAGGGTCGGGTCGCCGATCATCGCGTACTTGATCTTGCCGATGGTCTCGGACGAGCTGTGCCACGCCTTGTGCGTGAAGTGCGTGTCGGTGGAAACAGAGAAGACCTCGACGCCGAGACCCTGCAGCTCCTCGTAGTGATCCGCCAGGTCACCGAGCTCGGTCGGGCAGACGAACGTGAAGTCGGCGGGGTAGAAGAAGAAGATCGCCCACTTGCCCTTGATGTCCTCGTCGGACACGGTCACGAAGGCACCGTCCTTGAAGGCCTCCGCCTTGAAGGGCTTGATCTGCTTGTTGATCAGCGACATGTAGAGCCTCACTCGGTCTCGATGGGGTTGACGGTTATCGACGTTAACGTCCACCTATTGATTGTGCCAATCGATTGTTCTTAGAAGTTCGATAAAGAATGGCTATCAACAAGGCATTACCGCAGGTAGGAGCATTGTCCGATTTATCCGATGTGACAGAACACACAAAGTGCGGCTGCGCCGCTCGTGTGCCTTTCTGGCGGCTGGGGACGCCAGAAAGGCACACCGGCGGCGGAGCCGCACCTAGGCTCGCGGCATGCGCGCACCGGCAGAGAAAGTCGCCTCCCCCGAGGACCTCGCACGGCAGCTGGACAGCACCGGCTACCTCGCCGACGAGGGGCTCGCCGTCTCGGCGTACCTCGCGCTGCGGATGGGTCGGCCGCTGTTCTGCGAGGGTGAACCCGGCACCGGCAAGACGTCCCTCGCCGTCGCGCTCGCCGAAGCGCTCGACCTGCCCCTGGTCCGGCTGCAGTGCCACGAAGGCATCGACGCCGCGCAGGCCCTCTACGACTGGGACTTCCCGCGCCAGCTCCTGCACCTTCGCACCCTCGAGGCGGCGTCGGCCGGCACCCTCGACCCGGACGCCGCGGAACGCTCGCTCTACACCGAACGGTTCCTGCTCACCCGACCGCTGCTGCGGGCCCTCACCGAATCCCCGTGCGTGCTGCTCGTCGACGAGATCGACCGCGCCGACGACGAGTTCGAGGCGTTCCTGCTGCAGCTGCTCGACGAGAACGCCGTCACGATCCCCGAACTCGGCGAGATCCGCGCGGCCGTGCCCCCGCTGGTGGTGCTCACGTCCAACCGGACCCGCGAGGTCCACGACGCCCTGAAACGACGCTGCCTGTACCTGTGGGTCGACCACCCGGACCTGGAACGCGAGGTCGCGATCCTGCGCCGGCGCCTCCCGGGCATCGACGAGACCCTCGCCCGGCAGGTCACCCGCGCCGTGCACGTCCTGCGCGAGATGGAACTGCTCAAACCGCCGGGCGTCGCCGAAACCCTCGATTGGGCGCGGGCCCTGCTCGAACTCGACCGCACCGTGCTGGACGCGGCGACCGCGTCGGCGACGCTCGGCGCCGTGCTCAAGTACCGGGAGGACCTCGCGCGCGTCGCCCGCGCCGGTCTGGACCGGCTGGTGGCGGGGTGACCGGGCCGTGCACACCGCATCACCCTCCGGAGGTGCTCTCGTCGGGCTCATCGGATTCACCCGCGCGCTCGCCGCGGCGGGCCTGCCCGTCGCTCCGGACGCCACCGCCGCGTTCGTCACGGCCGTGACCGAACTCGATCTCGCCGACCCCGGCCACCTGTACTGGGCTGGCCGCGCGACCCTGTGCCACAACCCCGACGACCTCGCCCGCTACGACCTGGCCTTCGAAAGCTGGTTCGGTGGAACGGTTCCCACCCACCCCGGGTTGACGGCGGAATCGCAACCGAAGCTCTCGCACATCGCCGCCCTCGCCGAAGCCGCGACCGCGGGCTCGGACGAAGCCGCGCCTGACCTGCAGGTCGCCGCCGACGAGACCGAGGTGCTGCGGCACCGCGACATCGCCGAACTCACCCCCGCCGAACGGGCTCACCTCGACGAGCTCATCGCCACGCTGCGTCCGCGGCCGCCGATGCGCGCGGCACTGCGGGTGCGCCCGTCGCGGCGCGGACCCGTCGATCCGCGCCGCACTCTCCGGGCGATGCTCTCCGCCGGCGGGGAACCGGTGCGGCCGAGCCACCACCGCAAGGCCACCCGCCCGCGTCGCGTCGTCCTGCTCGTCGACGTGTCCGGATCGATGAGCCCGTACGCCGACGCGCTGCTGCGGTTCGCGCACGTCGTCACCCGCGCGAACCCGTCCGGCACCGAGGTGTTCTCCCTCGGCACCCGGCTCACGCGGCTCTCGCGCGCGCTGCGGGCACGCGACCCCGAGATCGCCCTCGCCGGGGCCGGTCGCGCCGTCCCCGACTGGGCCGGCGGTACCCGGCTCGGCGAAACACTGCAGGCATTCCTGGACCGGTGGGGCCGGCGCGGTCTGGCGCGCGGCGCCGTCGTCGTGGTGTTCTCGGACGGCTGGGAGCGCGGCGACCCGTCGCTGCTGGCCGAACAGATGGCGCAGCTGCGGCGCCTCGCCCACGCCGTACTGTGGGTTAATCCGCATGCAGGCGTCGACGGCTATCAGCCCGTGCAGTCGGGCATCTCGGCGGCGCTGCCCCACATCGACCGTCTGCTCGCGGGCCACAGCCTGGCCACGCTGCAGGCACTGCTGGAGGAGGTTCACCGTGCGTGAGGTTCTCGACGAGCTCGACCGCCGCTACCGGGACGGGGAGCCCGTGGCGCTCGGTACCGTGGTGTCGACGTTCCGGTCGGCGCCACGTGGGCCGGGAGCGTCGATGCTGGTGGCCGCGGACGGCACCGTCACCGGCAGCGTGTCCGGTGGGTGCGTCGAGGGAGCCGTGTACGAACTGGCACAGGACGTCATCGGCGACGGCGTCCCGGTGCTGCAGCGGTACGGGGTGTCCGACGACGACGCGTTCTCCGTCGGGCTGACCTGCGGCGGCATCATCGACGTGTTCGTCGAACGCATCGACGAACCGAGCTTCCCCGCGTTCCCCGCGCTCGTGGACTCGGTGCGCGCGGGGGAACCGGTCGCCGTCGCGACCGTCACCGAGCATCCCGACGCCGCGACCGTCGGCCGCCGCCTGGTCGTGTGGCCGGACCGCGCCGACGGAGAGCTCGGATCCGACCGCATGAACGAGGCCGTCACCGACGACGCCCGCGGCCTGCTCGACGTAGGGCGCTCCGGCACCCTGCACTACGGGCCGGACGGGCAACGTCGCGGTGAGGGAATGTCGGTGTTCGTCAACGTCTTCCAGCCGCCCCCGAGGATGCTGGTGTTCGGCGCGATCGACTTCGCCGCGGCGATGGCGAAGCTCGGGTCGTTCCTCGGATACCGGGTGACGGTGTGCGACGCCCGCGGCGTGTTCGCGACCACCGCCCGCTTCCCCGCCGCCGACGAGGTGGTCGTGGACTGGCCGCACCGCTATCTCGCCGCCGAAGCCGAGGCCGGACGGGTCGACAGCCGCACGGTCGTCGCGGTGCTCACCCACGATCCGAAGTTCGACGTGCCGCTGCTCGAGGTCGCGTTGCGCATGGACCTGGCGTACGTCGGGGCGATGGGGTCGCGTCGCACCCACGACGACCGGCTCGCCCGGCTGCGGGAGGCGGGGGTCGGCGACGACGAAATCGCTCGTCTCTCGTCGCCGATCGGCCTGGATCTGGGGGCCCGCACCCCCGAGGAGACGGCGGTGTCCATCGCCGCGGAGATCATCGCGCTGCGGTGGGGAGGCCGCGGAGAACGCCTCACCCGGACCGAGGGCCCGATCCACGGTCACGAGGGCGCGCCGGCCGGCCACCACGACTGAGGATCCGCCGCGCGAAGAAACCGTCGGAAACGGGCAGAACCGTCGGAAAGACAACTGCCGTTTCTGCGATTCCGGCCGTTCGGACAGCCCTCGGAGGGCACAGTGTCAGTCATCTGAAGTCATCCGGATTCGGATGCACGGCACGGGAGGCTCGATGCGCATAACTGTCACCGTCGACGGCACCAGCTACACGGACGATGTCGAACCGCGTCTGTTGCTCGTCCACTATCTCCGCGACCGCCTCGGCAAGGTCGGCACGGTCGTCGGTTGCGACACCAGCAACTGTGGCGCCTGCACCGTCCACCTGAACGGCCGCAGCGTCAAATCCTGCTCGGTGCTGGCGGTGCAGGCCGACGGCGCCGAGGTCACCACCGTCGAAGGTCTCGCGACCGACGGCGCGCTGCACCCCGTGCAGCAGGCGTTCCACGACAACCACGCCCTGCAGTGCGGCTACTGCACGCCCGGCATGATCATGTCGACACTCGACCTGCTCAGCGAGAACCCGGACCCCGACGACCGGCAGGTCCGGCTCGGGCTCGAGGGAAACCTGTGCCGCTGCACGGGATATCAGAACATCGTCGCCGCCGCGCAGGACGCCGCGCGGCGCCTGCGTGAGGCCGACGCGACCACGGGAGGCGCCCGATGACCAGCACCGTCGACGCCGGCGCCACCACTCCGGAACCGGAGATCGGCAAGGCCCGGGTCCGCAAGGAGGACGAGCACCTGCTCACCGGCCGCACCAAGTGGACCGACAACCTGGTGCTGCCCGGCATGGTGCACCTGGCGATTCTGCGCAGCCCGCTCGCACACGCCCGCATCACCAACATCGACGTCACCGAGGCCCGGAAGATGCCCGGCGTGATCGCCGTCTACACCGGCGCCGATCTGGCCGAGGAACAGGGCAGCCTGCCGTGCGCCTGGCAGATCACCCCGGACATGAAGGCGCCCCCCGCACCGGCACTGGCGGTGGACACGGTGAACTTCGCGGGTGAAGCGGTCGCGGTGGTCGCCGCGCGCAGCGCGTACGAGGCGCACGACGCGCTCGAGGGCATCGACGTCGACTACGACGAACTGCCCGTGGTGCTCGATCTGGCCGCGGCCGCGCGCGAGGGCAGCGACCTCGTGCATCCGGATCTGGGCACGAACGTCAGCGCCACGTGGACCTTCGATTCGGCCGAGGCCGGCACCGGCGGCAACGTGGAGGACGCGATCCGCGACGCCGAGGTCGTCGTCGAGCGCACGTTCCGGCAGCAGCGGCTCATTCCCGCGTTCATGGAACCGCGCTCGACGGTGGTGGATCCGACGGGCCCGCAGATCACCATGTGGTCGGCGACCCAGGTGCCGCACGTGCTCAAACTGATGCTCGCGATGAGTCTGGGCATCCCCGAGCACAAGCTGCGGGTGATCGCACCGGACGTGGGCGGCGGGTTCGGCGGCAAGCTGCAGGTCACCCCGGAGGAGGTCGTGACCCTGCTGGTGGCGCGGCGGCTCGGCAAGCCCGCCAAGTACACCGAGACGCGCAGCGAGTCGATGGCGGCCGCGCATCACGGCCGCGACCAGATCCAGAAGCTCACCCTCGCCGCGCGCCGCGACGGCACCGTCACCGGGCTGAAGGTGGAACTGCTCGCCGACATGGGCGCCTACCTGCGCCTGGTGACCTCGGGTGTGCCGATCCTGGGCGCGTTCATGTTCAACGGGATCTACAAGTTCGGCGCGTACCACTTCTCGTGCACCAACGTGTTCACCAACAAAGTGCCGACCGATGCCTATCGCGGTGCGGGCCGGCCGGAGGCGACCTTCGCGATCGAACGGATGATGGACGAATTGGCCGCCGAACTGTCCATGGATCCGCTCGAGCTGCGCGAGAAGAACTGGATCCGCCACGAGGAGTTCCCGTTCGCGACGATCGCCGGTTTGACGTACGACTCGGGGAACTACGAGGCCGCGACCGCCCGCGCAAAGGAGTTGTTCGACTACGACGGGTTGCGGCGCGAACAGGCGGAGCGACGCGAACGCAACGATCCGGTGCAGCTCGGGATCGGGGTCTCGACGTTCACCGAGATGTGCGGGCTCGCGCCGTCGCGGGTGCTCGGGTCCCTCGCGTACGGTGCGGGCGGCTGGGAGCACGCGTCGATCCGGATGCTGCCGACCGGCAAGGTCGAGGTGGTCACCGGGGCGTCCGCGCACGGTCAGGGGCACGAGACGGCGTTCTCTCAGATCGTCGCGGACCGGCTCGGCATCCCGTTCGAGGACATCGAGGTGCTGCACGGCGACACCCAGACGTCGCCGCGCGGCCTGGACACCTACGGGTCGCGGTCGCTGGCGGTGGGCGGTATCGCGATCGTCGCGGCCGCCGAGAAGGTCGTCGCCAAGGCCCGGCCCATCGCCGCGCACCTGCTCGAATGCGCCGAGGAGGACCTCGAATTCACCGGCGGCCGGTTCCAGGTGGCGGGCACGCAGAAAGCGGTCGCGTTGACCGACGTGGCTCTGGCGGTGTTCGCCGCGCACAACCTGCCCGACGGGATCGAACCGAACCTGGATTCGGAGGCCACCTACGACCCGGACAACTTCTCGTATCCCCACGGCACACATCTGTGCGCGGTCGAGGTCGACACCGAGACCGGCTGGGTGAATATCCGGAAGTACGTGTGCGTCGACGACATCGGGCACGTGGTGAATCCGCTGATCGTCGACGGCCAGGTGCACGGCGGACTCGCGCAGGGCATCGCGCAGGCACTGTACGAGGAGGCGGTGCACGACGAGTCGGGCACGCTGCTGAGCGGATCGTTCGCCGAGTACCTGCTGCCGTCGTCGGCGGATCTGCCGGAGTTCACCACCGACCGCACCGAAACCCCCGCGACGGGGAACCCGCTGGGCGTCAAGGGCGTCGGCGAGGCCGGCACGATCGCCTCGACACCGGCGGTGGTCAATTCGGTGCTCGACGCGGTGCGCCATTTCGGTGTCCGCGACATCGAAATGCCGTGCACGCCGATGCGGGTGTGGCACGCGATCGAATCCGCTCAGGGAGGGGCCCGATGATTCCGTCCGCGTTCGACTACATCGCCCCGACGAGTCTCGACGAGGCCGTCGACGCGTTGGTCTCCGCCGGTGAGGATGCGAAGGTCATCGCCGGTGGCCAGAGCCTGATGCCGGTGCTGCGGCTGCGGATGGCCGCGCCGACGGTGCTCGTCGACATCGGTCGTGTCCCCGAGTTGAGCGGGGTGCGCGAGGACGGCGACGAACTGGTGATCGGTGCGATGACCACCCATCACGACGTGGCGCACGACCCGTTGGTCCGCGAGCACGCCCGCCTGCTCGCCGAAGCCGCGAGCACGGTCGCCGATCCGCAGATCCGGCATCGCGGCACGCTGGGTGGCGCTCTCGCGCATGCCGATCCGGCCGGGGACATGGGCGCGCCGGTGCTGGCACTGGACGGCACGTTCGTCGCCGTCGGTCCGGCCGGGCGGCGCAGCATCCCGGCCGCCGATTTCTTCGAGGACTACTTCACCACGGCGCTCGGCGCCGACGAGATCCTCGCCGAGATCCGGATCCCGAGGCACACCGGCTGGGCCGCGCACTACGAGAAGTTCAACCGGGTCGCGCACGCGTGGTCGATCGTCGGTGTCGCGGCGACCGTCGCCGTCGAGAGCGGCACTATCGCGCAGGCACGGGTCGCGTTGACGAACATGGCGTCGGTGCCGGTCCGGGCGCGGGCAGTCGAGGAGCTACTCACCGGTCGCCCGGCGAACGCGGATACGATCCGGGAGGCCGCCGAGCACGCCGCCGAGGGCACCAGTCCCATCGGTGACGGCAACGCGGACGTCGAGTACCGCACGCATCTCGCCCGGGTCCTCACGCGCCGAGCCGTGACGACGGCAGCCGGGCTCTGACATCTGAGGGGATCGACCATGCAACTGGAACATCAACTGTCCGTGCCCGCACCGATCGACGAGGTGTGGTCGGCGGTGCTCGATCCGGAGAAGGTCGCGCCGTGCATGCCGGGCGCGACCCTCACCGGCGTCGACGGTGACACCTTCACCGGCACCGTGAAGGTGAAGATCGGGCCCGTCGCCTTGACCTACAAGGGCACCGGCGAGTTCGTGGAGAAGGACGAGGCCGCGCGAAAGGTGGTGCTGCTGGCTAAGGCCAAGGACTCCCGCGGCAACGGCACGGTGGACGCGACCATCACCATCACCCTCACCGAGAACGGCGAGAACACCGACGGCACCGTGAACACGGATCTGTCCATCACCGGTAAGCCGGCCCAGTTCGGGCGCGGCATGATCTCCGACGTCGGCGGCAAGATCATCGAGCAGTTCGCAGAGTGCCTGTCCAAGAAGCTCGGCCCGGCCGCCGAGGAGCCGGCTCCTGCAACCGAGGCCGCCGCACCCGAGGCAGCTGTGCCGGGGAGCACCGCCGCTGCGGCCGCTACCGCCGAGGCCGCCGCTTCCGAGGCCGCGGCACCGGTGGCGACGCCCGAGGCCGCCGCACCCGCACCCGCGGCTGCCCAGGCCCCGGTGGCGCCGGTTGCCGAGGCCGAACCGCTCGACCTCATGCAGTACGCGCGGGGCTCGGCGATCAAACGCATCGGACCCGCCGTGGGCGCGGCCGCGCTGCTGGTGATCGTCCTCCTGGTGCTGCGGCGCCTGCTCGGCTCCCGCGACTGACGCGTCCGGCCGCCACCTGCCCGGTGGCGGCCGGAGCGCCGGTTCGTTCATACCTCGACGATCACCGTCGGGTCAGTCCCCGCCCTTGTATTCGACGACGTACTCACCGGACATGATCTTCTCCCGGTACTCCTCGAACAGCGCCATCGCCTCGGGCGAGATCTTGTCGGCGAACGCCGGGTTGATCACGACGTCGAGGTTCCACACGATCGACGAGACGACGTTGTCGGGCGCGAGGGGCGTCTGGTCCATGGCGTATCCGACGACGTCGACGCCGCGCTGCTCGGCGCCCTCGACCGTGGCGGCGTCGACACCGCAGCTGGTGAACTGGTCGGCACCCTGGTCGACGAGGGCGTTGACGGCCTCGAGCGTCTGCGCGGCCGCGTCGGACCACCCGCCGATGTAGGCCGGCTTCAGGGTGATCTCACCCGGACCCTTGTAGGTGAGCTTCGCGCCGTCCGCGAACGACTCGATCTGCGCCTTGCACACGGGAATCTCGAATCCCGCTGTACCGGCGAGGATTCCGGTCTCGGTCAGCGATCCGGCGAGGATGCCGGTCAGGAACGAGGCCTCGTAGAACGGCTGGCTGTAGTCGGCCATGTTCTCGGTGATGTCACCGAACCCACCGGCGTAGGCGAACAGCACATCGGGGTAGTCGGCGAGGATGTTCTTGATCGGTTCGCCGTAGTTGAAGGAGTGGCCGACGATGAGCCGGTTGCCGTCCTCGGCGAGATCGGTCGCGATCTGGGCGATCTGATCGGAAGTCGCACCCGAATCCTGCTGTACCACAGTCAGATCGATGAGCCCTTCGTCGTCGAGTTTCTGTGCGCCTTCCACCATGCCCTGGTTCCAGCCCAGGTCGTTGACCGGGCCGGAGGTGATGACGGCAACCTTGATCGCGCCGTCGCCGGAGGCGTCGCCGCCCGAATCCGAACTCGAACATCCGGCGACGGTGACGACCACGGCGGCCGCGGCCGCGACGGCGGTACCCAACTTCTTCACAGAACTCTCCTAACCACGGGGAAACCCGTTACGTGTACTGCCATTTCGCGGGGGCTGTCATTTCGCGGGAACGAAGGGGCTTCCCAGCGCAGAGGGGGCATTGGTTCGGCGGAACCACACGGTGGTGACGACGACCGCGATCAGGGTGACCGCGTACGGTAAGGCCTGGAACAGCTCGTAGGGCACGACCGTGGCCTGCCCGCCCGACGCGGACTGGACGCGGAGCTGGAACGCGTCGACGAGACCGAACATGAAACCGCCGGCCATGGCGCCCAGCGGGTTCCATCGGGCCAGGATCACCACCCCGAGCGCGACCCAGCCTCGACCACCGGTGATGCCGTCCTGGAAGAAGCCGAGGCCGTCGACGACCAGCGCACCGGCCAGACCGGCGGTGGCTCCGGACACGAGCAGTGCGGCCCATCGTGTGCCAGGCACGGAGACCCCGACCGAGTCCGCGGCGTTCGGATTCTCCCCGGATGCGCGCACCGACAGGCCGAATGCGGTGCGCCCCAGCACCCACCAGAGGGCGACGACGATCGCGATCGACAGGTAGACGAGGGGGGACTGCGAGAACAGCACCGGCCCGAGCAGCGGGATGTCCGACAGGACGGGGATCTCGACCGGCGCGGTGCCCTGCGTGCGCGGCGGCGTGCCGCTGATCCCGAATGTCTGCAGGTACAGGAACGATGCGAGACCGGTCCCGAGAATCACCACCGAGATGCCGGTGATGATCTGGTCGATGCCCAGCGTGATGGTGGCGGCGCCCACGACCGCGGCGACGGCCAGGCCGGCGGTCGCCCCGACCGCGGCACCGAGCAGCGGGCTGCCGCTGTAGTAGGTCGTGATGAACGCGGCGACCGCGCCCATCATCATCTGCCCCTCGATGCCCAGGTTCAGCACCCCGGAGCGTTCGGCGAGGCACGCGCCGGCCGCCGCGACAATGATCGGCATCGCCAGGCGCAGCGCCGCGGTGAGCAACGGCACGATGGCACCGGCGCCCAGGACATCGGACCAGTTCATCGGGCACGCTCCACAATTCGATTCGCCACCAGCACGGTCAGGATCATCACCGCCTGTACCACCGTCCCGATGGACGCCGGGATCTCCTGCGTCCGCTGCACCGCCTGTCCGCCGAGTGTCAGCCCGGACACCAGCGCCGCAGCGAGGACGATCCCGAAGGGGTTGCGCCGGCCGAGCAGCGCGACGACGATCGCGGTGAAGCCGATTCCCGACGAGATCGCCAGGGAGAGACGGAACTCGCTGCCGAGCAACATGATTGCGCCCGCAATTCCGCCGAGGGCGCCGCTGATCAACGATGCGGTGATCACCGTGCGGGCCACATCGATACCGTTGGCGGCGGCCACGGTCGGGCTCTCCCCCACCACCTGCGACGCGAAACCGAAACGGGTGGAACGCATCAGCCACCACACCGCGGGGACGGCGAGCACGGCGACGAGCACACCGAGGTGAATCTTGGTCCCGGGGAAGGTCGCCAGCTGCGCCCACTCCGGGATCCGTTCCGACTCGGGGGTGAAACCGTTGGGGTTCGCCAGCGGTTTGCGCACCGCCCACGCCAGGCCGTAGAAGACCAGGTAGTTGAGCATGAGCGAGGAGATGATCTCGTTGACGCCGAGCCGGGCCTTCAGCACCCCCGCGACCGCGCCGACGAGCGCACCTGCCGCCGCGGCCGTGACCGCGACGACCGGGATCGCCACCCAGCTGCTCCCGAGCGGCAGGCCGAGCACCACCGCGGTGGCGGTGATCGCACCGACGTCGTAGTGGCCCTGCGCCCCGATGGTGACGAAACCGGTGCGGTAGGCGACGGCATAACCGAGTCCCATGAGCACGAGCGGGGTCATGCCGGTCAGCAGCCGCCCGAGCTGGGTGTCCCCGCCGAGCGCGGCGTCGAGCATGGTGCCATAGGCCTCGAGGGGTGAACCGCCGGCCAGGACGATCAGCACCGCGCCGACCGCCAGGCCGACCATCACGGCGAGCAGCGGCACCGCGGCTGCGGTCGCGGCGGCTCGCACCCGGGACGTGCCGGAGCCGTCCGACGGTGCCGGTGGGGCGGGCGGGGCAGTGAGCGTGCCCGCGTTCACGCGGCGTTCTCCTGGATCTGCCGACCGCCCATCGCGGAGCCGATCGCCTCGCGGTCGAACGGGCCGTCGGCGAACTCGGCGACGATCCGGCCGCGGTAGAGAACGACGACCCGGTCGGCGAGGCTGCAGATCTCGTCGAGGTCCGAGGAGATCAGCATGATCGCCGCTCCCCGAGCACGGTGTTGTTCCAGTGTGGCCCAGACGAATTCGGTTGCCCCGACGTCGAGGCCACGGGTGGGCTGAGCGACGAGCAGGACGTCGGGCTCACCGTCGAGCACGCGGCCCAGCACCACGCGCTGCGCGTGTCCGCAGGAGAGGGTTCCCACCGGGACGGACGGGCTCGCGGCCTTGACGGACAGCGCCTCGATGATCCGGACGGCGCGGTCGCGGATCGCTTTGCGCGACAGCGCCCCCCAGCGCCGAGCGACCGGCGGCCGCGCGGACGAGTCGACGGACAGGTTCACATCGATCCCGAGGGCCTTGGCGAGACCGCGGGTGTAGCGGTCGGACGGGACGATCCCGACCCCTGCGGCGCGGACCGTACCGGGGGTGAGCCGCTCGACGACCTCACCTCCGATCCGGACGACCCCGGCGGTGGCCGGGGCGAGCCCGGACACGACGTCCTCGAGCGTCGCTTGGCCGTTGCCCTCCACACCGGCGACCGCGACGAGTTCCCCTGCCTTCACGGCGAGATTCACGTCGTGCAGCTGCCCCGGCACGGACACGCCGGCGAGTTCGAGTGCCGTGGCGCCGGGCGGCGAGGTGGCCGCCCGTCGCACGCCCAGCCCGACCTCACGGCCCACCATGTGGCGGGCCAGTTCGGCGGTGGTGACGTCGGCGACCGCCTTCTCGGCGACCAGACGGCCGCCCCGCAGGACGCTGACCCTGTCGCAGGCCTCGAGCACTTCCTCGAGGTGGTGGGTGATCAGCACGATGCCGACGTTCAGATTGGCTGCGAGGTCGCGGATCCGGGACAGAAGGGCGTCAACTTCGGGGGGAGCGAGGTTCGCGGTGGGTTCGTCGAGAAGCAGATAGTGCGCGCCCTGGTGCAGGGCCCGCAGGATCTCGACGCGTTGCTGCTCGCCGACCGAGAGCGAGTCGATGCGCGCCCGGGGATCGCACTGCAGGCCGGTTTCCTCTGCGAGCGATTCGATTTCGCGTGACATCGCGCGGAGACGGTTGCGTCCGACGATGCCGCGGGACCGGCCGAGCAGGAAGTTCTCCGCGACGGTCATGTTGGGCACGAGCATGAAATGCTGGTGCACCATCGCAATCCGATTGCGATTTCCCTCGGTGAGTTCCGCCCCGTCGAGCGTGACGGTGCCCTCGTCGGCGGGCAGCAGTCCGGTGAGAATCCGCATGAGAGTGGATTTGCCGGCGCCGTTCTCGCCGAGCAACGCGTGGACCTCGCCCGGGCGCACGTGCAACGAGACGTCGCGCAGGACCACGTTGTCGCCGAACGCGCGCCGGATGTTGCGCATCACGACGCCCGGTGCAGCGGGGTCCGTGTCGGACACGGTGTCGGCGTCCGATGCCGTGCGGCGCAGAGCTGAGGCAGTCATCATGCGGTGTACGCCCTTCCGCGCAATCGTTGTTTGCAATAGGCAGACAATGCAGGTCGATGGTTGAACGGCAATGTCCCATTCGTGACGTTTGTGTTTCGGGGCTGCGCCCCGGTGTGCCGTTGTGGCGGCCCTGACCGCCACAACGGCACACGGGCGCGAAGCGCACGTAACGCCGATCTCACGGCTCCGAGACGGGACCGCATCATCACCGGAATTAACTGGGAACGACCATCATCCGTCCATCTGCGGAGGCCCCATGGAGACACTCCCCGTCATCGACCTACGACCGCTGCGCGACGGCAGCGATCCTGGAGCGGTCGCCGCCGCGCTCGACGCCGCATGCACCGACCTCGGCTTCTTCGCCGTCACCGGGCACGGCCTGGATCCCGCGCTGCGGGCCGCGACGATGGACCAGGCGAAGCGATTCTTCTCCCTTCCCACGGAGACGAAGATGGAGATCGCCATCGCGAAGTCCGACTGCCACAGCGGATATGTCCCACCGCGGGCCGAAACCCTCGACGACGCCGCTGGTGCCGACACCAAGGAGGCGCTCGACATCCCCACCGACCGCGGCCCGGACCACCCCGACGTGATCGCCGGGACCCCACTGCACGGCGCGACCCCGTGGCCGGCGGCACTGATGCCCGGGTTCCGGGAGGTGGCCGACGCCTACGCAACGGCGTGTTTGGACATCAATGCACACCTGATGCGAGGCCTCGCGCTCGCGCTCGGACTCGACGCGGATTGGTTCGCACCGATGTTCCGGGATCCCCTTGCGACCCTGCGAATGCTGCACTACCCACCGGTCCCCGCGAACGAGACAGCCCCGGGCGCGGGCGCCCACACCGACTACGGCTCGCTGACGCTGCTGGCGCAGGACGACGTCGGTGGACTTCAGGTCGCGGCGCGCGGCGGTTGGATCGACGTGACGACTCCGCCGGACGCTCTCGTCGTCAATCTGGGCGACATGATCGCGCGGTGGACGAACCACCGCTACGTTTCCACCCGCCACCGTGTCCTGGCTCCGGTCGGACGCGACCGGTACTCGCTGCCGTTCTTCGTGGCACCCGATTTCCACGCGATCGTCGAGGCTATACCGACGTGTGTGGAGCCGGGGGCCGAGCCGCTGTACCCATCGATCACCGCCGGTGAGTACATGCTGTCCCGATTCGACGCGACGCACGACTACCTGAAGGCGCGGTCCGGCGCGGCGTGAGCCGTCGTCTTGGATAGCATTGAGAAGCAACATGTTACGGATATCTTCGAACGATCTGTTTGCCGGTCGGTTAAGGATGCGTAACGCGGCGCACCGGCTTGACAGGGCCCGGCGCGAGCGGCACGGTGAGAATTCGCACCGGTCCCGGACCCGCGCCGTCGTCCCGGCCGTGTCCGCTTCCGGTCGTCTCGGAATCGCCCACGGATCGGAGTTGCGCCATCGTGACTGCTACCTCTTCACCCGCCGCCGACGGTCTGCGGCCCCTCGGCACCGGCCTCGACATCACCGGCCTGTCGCGCCGGTTCAAGTCCGGCCGCACCACGGTCACGGCGCTCGACAACGTGGATCTGCGCACCTCCGAGGGTCAGTTCCTCTCCCTCCTGGGGCCGTCCGGCTGCGGTAAGTCGACGGTGCTGCGGATCCTTGCGGGTCTCGACCACCCGGACGCCGGCACGGTGCTCGTCAACGGCATGAGCCCCGAGGAACTCCGCAACGCCCACCAACTCGGTGTGGCCTTCCAGGATTCGGCACTGCTGCCCTGGCGGACCGTCGAGGCGAACATCGCCCTGCCCCGGCAGGTAGCCGGACTTCCCGCCGAACCCGAGTTGGTGCGCGAGCTCATCGAACTCGTGGGACTGCGTGGCTTCGAGAAATCGAAGCCCGCGCAACTGTCGGGCGGTATGCGGCAGCGTGTTTCGATTGCGCGAGCGCTGGTGCTACGCCCGTCGGTGCTGCTGCTCGACGAACCCTTCGGTGCGCTCGACGACATGACGCGCCAGCGCCTCAACCTCGAACTGCAGCGGATCTGGACCGAGAAGCCCGCGACCACCCTGATGGTCACGCACGGTATCGCCGAGGCCGTGCTGCTGTCGGACGCGGTCGCGGTGATGAGCGCACGGCCGGGCCGGGTGCTCGACGTCGTCCCGATCGACCTGCCGCGTCCCCGCACCGCAGAGACGATGCGCAGCCCGGAGTTCCACGCCTACGTCGACATGCTGTCCGCGCTGCTGTTCCAGGGGGCAGAGGCGGCCTAGCGGCCGGTGTGCCTTTGTGGCGGCTCCTGCCGCCACAAAGGCACACGGGCGCGTCAGCGCCCGAGCGCCCTCCAGACCCGGTCGCGGGAGATCGGCAGTTCGTACGGCCGCACCCCGATCGCGCGGCGTACCGCGTTCGCCAGTGCGGGCGCGACGGGGTTGTACGGTGCCTCGCTCATCGACTTCGCACCCATCGGGCCGATGGTGTCGAACGTGTCGACGAAGTGCACCTCCGTGCGCGGCACGTCCGCATACTGCGGAATGTGGTAGTTGCGCAGCACATTCGTCGTCACCCGGCCGAGGTCGTCGGTGATCAGTTCCTCGTAGAGGGCCGTGCCGATGGCCTGTGCGACGCCGGCACGGTCGTCAACCCCGAACAGTGCCGCGGCCAGGTGGAAGGCGGCGTCGGCGGCCTGCACCGACTGCAGAATCCGGACCTCACCGGTCCGCACGTCCACCGCGACCCGGAAGCCGTGCACGTTGAACGACAGCGACCGTGGCAGACCGCCGTGGTTGCCCTCGGCGCGCAGCGGCTCACCGGCCGCCTCGAGCAGTTCCGCGGGGGTGACCAGCACATCCCCGGCCCGGGCACCGTCCGGTTCGAGGACGACCGCGTCGGCGTCGGTGCCGGTCAGTTCGGCGGCGAGTTTGCGGATGCGGCCGTGCAGTTCCCGCGCCGCCGCCAGCAGGGCCTTGGCCGCGACCACCGTGCCGGAGGATCCGTAGGCACCGGTGTCGTGGGTGGTGACGTCGGTGTCGGATTGCCGGACCTGGATCCGGTCGGGGCTGGTGCCCAGTTCGGTCGCGGCGATCTGGGTGTGCACCGTGGTGGTGCCGTTCCCGAACTCGGCGGTGCCGACCCGTGCGAGATACGTTCCGTCGGGCTGCAATTCGATCGACGTGTCGGCGTAGTGACCGCCGGGCGGGTTGGACGCGATCATCGACAGCGCCATGCCCTCGCCGATGCGCCACTGCTCCCCCACCGGCGCCACCACGTCGTTGCCCCGCGACAGGGCTTCCTGCACGACGTCGAGGCACTGGTCCAGGCCGTAACTGCCGAACACGAGGTCGGCACCCTCCGGGTGTGCTCCGATCAGATCGTCGCCCGGCACCACCACGTTGCGCCGACGCAGCTCGAAGGGGTCGATCCCGAGTTCCAATGCCAGCTCGTCCATCGCGGATTCGACGGCGAAGATCACCTGCCCGAGGCCGTAGCCGCGGAACGCCCCGGACGGCCGGTTGTTCGTATACACCGACTGGGCGTCGACGCGCTTGTTCGGGCAGCGGTACACCTCGATCGATTCGCCGCAGCCGTGGAACATGACGCTCGCCGAATGGTTTCCGTACGCGCCACCGTCGTTGAGCACGTCGATCGCCAGCGCGGTGAGGATCCCGTCGGCGTCCGCGGCAACGGTGACGTCGACCCGCATCGGATGCCGGCACGGTGCGACCGTCAACTGGTCGCTGCGGGTGAACTCCCACTGAACCGGACGTCCGGTCCGCAGCACCGCCGCGGCGACGACGTCCTCGACCAGCATCTCCTGCTTCCCGCCGAACCCGCCGCCGAGCCGGGCCGTGAACACCCGCACCCGGTCGCGCTCGAGCCCGAACACGTGGCACAGTTCGTCGCGGACGAGGAACGGCACCTGCGTGGAACTGCGGATCACCAGGCGTCCGTCGTCGTCGATCCAGCCGATGGCCCCGTGGGTTTCGAGGTGCGTGTGCTGCACGCGCTGGGTCTGCCACCGGCCGCGCACGACAGCGGCGGCCGCGGCGATACCGGCGTCGATGTCGCCGACCCCGCCGTGCACCTCGCCGATGATGTTGCGGGACGGATCGCCGATGCGCGACTCGGATCCCTTGCCGGCGTGCAGCAGCGGCGCCCCGGGTGACCGTGCCTCCTCCGGGTCGAGGACGAACGGCAGCACCTCGTACTCGACCTCGATCAGGCGGCAGCCCTCCTGCGCGATCGCCGGGGACTCGGCGACGACCGCGGCGACGCGCTGCCCGTGGAAGCGCAGCACCCGGTCGAACAGTAGGGTGTCGTCGGGATCTTCCTCCCGGTTCTCGTGGCGGGCAGTGGAATACGCGACGTCCGGGGCGTCCCGGTAGCACAGCACCGCGTGCACTCCCGGCAGCGCTTCGGCCGCCGAGGTGTCGATCGCCGTGATGCGGGCGTGCGCGTGCGGGCTGCCGAGCACCGCGATGTGCAGGGTGCCCTCCACGACGGTGTCGAATGTGTACGGCTCGGTTCCGGTGACCACGCGCGGACCGGCCGGGGCGGCCTGCGACCGCCCCAACGACGGCTCGGACCCGGCACATTCGACGTTGGTGACGCCGCGCAGGGAATCGTCGATGGACCGGTACCCGGTGCACCGGCACAGGTTGCCCTTGAGCCGGTTCGGCAGGTCGTCGAGGTCGTCGTCGGTGAATGCCGAAGCGGTGACGATCATCCCGGCGGTGCAGAACCCGCACTGGAATCCCGCGGCGTCCACGAACCGGCGCTGCAGCGGGTGCAGGTCCTCGGGGGTGCCGAGCCCGGAGACGGTGGTGACCTCATGGCCTTCGATTCGCTGCGCGGGGTAGATGCACGAGTGCACCGCTTCCCCGTCGACGAGGACCGAACACGCGCCGCAGTCGCCGGCGTCGCACCCCTTCTTCACCTCGAAGTGGGTGTTCTCGCGCAGCAGGGTGCGCAGGCACTGCCCGGGCCGTGCAGGGGTGTCGATCTCGCGGCCGTTCACGGTGAACTTCACGACAGCTCCTCACAGATCTCCCCGGCGAGCACGGCGGTGACCGCGCGCCGCCAGTCCGCGGCCCCGTGGGCATCGGTGTAGTAGGCCGAGACGGGAATACGCTCTGCCAGAGATTCTTCCAGCTCGCGCGCGTCCGGGACCCGGTCGAAGGTCAGCACGTACGGCCGTTCGGTGGCTGCGGTCACGGACAGCGCGACCGCCCCGTCCGGGTCCCGCCGTCCGATCACGACCGCACCCGAGCGACCGAGCGGGGACAATGCGATCTTCCGGAACGCGGTGCGCGCCTGCAACATCGGTGCAGGGATGTGGATACTTCGCACCACGTCTCCGGCGCCGAGGACGTTGGTGGCGATTCCGGTCACGAAGTCCACCACCGGGATCCGTCGATCGGAGCCGTCCGCCGACCAGATCAGCACCGTCCCGTCCAGGGCGGAGACGAGGGAGATCATCGCGCCCGCGGGGAACGACAGGCACAGGTTGCCGCCGACGGTCGCACGTTTCCAGATCTTCCACGACGCCAGCAGCGCGGAGGCGCACTGCCGGAACAGTGGTGCGGCAGGCCATGTTTCGGATCCGGACAGGTTGGCGATCTGTTCCACCGTGCAGGTCGCGGCGATCTCGAGGCCGTCCTCGGTGACGGTGAGCGCCGGCCATTCCAGTCCGGTGAGGTCCACCAGGCGGTTCAGGTGGGGCTGAGGCTCGGAGAACAACCACGTGCCGCCGCCGACGTAGGCGGTGCCCGGTCCGGCCGCGAGATCGTGGCGATCGCGGGCCACCCGGTAGGCGGTGACAGTGTGCAGATCCACGGTATTCACCCCGCCTTCGCGACGAGCGCCCGGTGGGCGGCGGCGACCTCACGCGCGACGGTGTCCTCGTCCACGGTGAGGACCTCGTCGCGGCGCACCACCTCACGGCCGTTGATCAGCAGCAGTTCGAGGGGCGGCTGCGAGCCGAGCACGATCGCGGCGACCGGATCGGTGATCCCGGAATGGGCGAGGGTGTCGATCCGCCACAGCGCGAGATCGGCGAGCTTGCCGACCTCGACGGACCCGATCTCGTCCTCGCGACCGAGTACCCGGGCGCCGCCGATGGTGGCGAGTTCGAGGCTCTGGCGCACGGTCATCGCGCGGGGACCGCTGCGGGCCCGCGCGAACAGTGCCGCGTGGTGGGCTTCCTCGAGCATGCAGCACGATTCGTTGCTTGCGGCCCCGTCGACCCCGAGGCCGAGCGGAACCCCGGCGGCATACAGGTCGGCGGCGCGTGCGATGCCCGCGCCGAGCCGGCCGTTCGACGTCGGGCAGTGCGCGGCGCCGGTGCCGGACGCGGCGAGCACCCCGATGTCGCGGTCGTCGAGGTGCACCGCGTGCGCGTACCAGACGTCCGGGCCGGTCCAGCCGAGCGACTCCATGTACTGCACGGGATTGCATCCGAATCGCTCGAGGCAGAAGTCCTGCTCGTCGAGGGTCTCGGCGAGGTGCGTGTGCAGCCGCACCCCGAGGTCGCGGGCGAGCACCGCGGACTGCCGCAGCAGCTCGGTGGTGACGGAGAACGGTGAGCACGGCGCCAGCGCGATCCGCAGCATCGAATCGAACGACGGATCGTGCCACTGCTCGACGGCGCTCCGGCTGCCCTCGAGGATCGCGTCGAGATCCTCGACGATGTGATCCGGCGGCAGGCCGCCGGCGCTGGTGCCCAGGTCCATCGAGCCGCGGCACGGATGGAACCGGATGCCCACCTCGGCGGCCGCGGCGATCTCCGCCCCGAACACGTCACCGCCGTCGCGCGGCACGACGTAGTGGTGGTCGGTGCTGGTGGTGCACCCGGTCTTCGCCAGATGTGCGAGCGCGCCCTTCGCGGCGACGTGCACGGCGTCGGCGTCGATCCCGGCCCACACGGGATAGAGCGTGGTGAGCCATTCGAACAGGGTGTGGTCCACGGCGAGCCCGCGGGTGATCCACTGGTACAGGTGGTGGTGGGTGTTGATCAGCCCCGGCGTCAGCACGCATCCGCTGCCGTCGACGATCGTGGCGCGGTCGTATCCGGCCGGTTCACCCGCACCGAGCACCCGCGCGGCTATGTCGTCGTGGAAGGCAACCGCATCACCCGGATCGGTGCGGGCGGAATCCATCGTGACCAGGTAGGCATCGCGGATCACGATCGGTGCCGTCGGCTGTTGCGGATCCATGGGCGCTGCTCCTCACCTCGTGAACAGTTCCAGTGAACTCCCGATTCGTCGCAATATCCCGGGCACCATCGACGAAACCGAATCGAAACGGCGGTTTCCTATTGTGCGATCGTCCAAACCCGTGGATCCGGCGGCGGTGACCCGCCGGACCTCGCCCGGAAGGGGTGACGATCGTGCTGCTGCAGGACGTCCTCGACACACCCGGACTCGGCATCCGGCTGCTGCACGGTGACGCGGCCGCGCTCGCCCGCCCGGTGCACCGCGCGTGCACCACCGACATGCCCGACCCGACGCGCTACGTCAGCGCCGGATCGCTGGTGTTCACGGGTCTGGTGTGGCGCCGCGCGCCGGAGGACTCGGAGGTGTTCGTCGCGCACCTCGCGCGCGCCGGGGTCGCGGCCGTCGCCGCCGGCGAGGCCCTGCTCGGAGAGGTGCCCGCGGATGTCGTCGACGCCTGCGCCCGGCACGGGCTGCCGCTGCTCGCGGTGCCCGACGACGTGCCGTTCAGCACCGTCCTCGAGCACCTCACCCGGCAGTGGTCCAGCGCCCGCATGGACCGGCTGCAGACCGGCCTGGCCCGCCAGCGTCGGTTGCTCGCCGCGTTCGCCGACGGTCACGCGCTCGGTGAGCTGCTCGCCCGTGTGTGCCGCGAATTCGACGTTCCGGCATGGGTGTTCAGTGCTACCGGCACGCTCGTCGCCGGCAACGACGAGCTCGGGGAATCGGTGATCGACGCGTGCTGCGACGTCGCGCTGTCGGCGCCGCGTTTCCCCGCCGAGATCCCGAACGGATACACGGTGCTGCCGGTCGGCTCGGCGCTGCGCGACCGCACGACCGCCTGGTTCCTCGTCCTCGGACCGGCCGCCGCACGCAACGAGGACTGTGTCGACGCGTTCACCGAACTCGCCACGGTCGCCGCGCTCGAGCGGGTGCGGCGCGAGGACCGGCTGCGCGCGGCGTGGGACACGGCCGACGCGCGCGGCGTCGCGGACGCCGCGGGTGCGGCCCACCCGGCCGGCACACCGCTCGTCGCGGTCGTCGTCGAGCGGACACCTGCCGCGACGCCCGAGCAGCACGTCGCCCTGCGCGCGGTGGTGAGCGACGCGCTGCCGTCGTGCGTGACCGGTATCGACGCGGCCGGGCGCACGGTCGCGGTGGTGGCGGGCACCGAATCCGACGTCGTCGCCGTGCTGCAGCGCCGGCTCGGGCGTCTCGCACCGGTACTGGCCGGTGCCCGGATCGCGGTGGGGGTCTCCGGCACGTGTGCCGGGGAGTCGATCGACGGCGGCATCCGCTCGGCCGAGTCGGCGGCGGCCATCGCCCGTGGGGACACGGGTCCGGTGTCGGTGCGCGCCGCGGACCTGGATTCGGCGGTGGGCCTGCTGTCCGCGGTGCCGGACCGGGTGCGCCGCGCCTTCGCCGACCGCACCCTGGGGCAGGTCCTCGACTACGACCGGCGGACCCGGGCGGGCCTGATGACGACGCTGGAGGCGTTCCTGGACTGCGACGGCTCCTGGCGGCGCACCGCCGATCGGTTGCACCTGCATCCCAACACCGTGCGCTACCGGATCGGGCGGGTCGAGGCACTCACCGGACGCAACCTCGCGCACATCGGCGACCGTCTCGACGTGTTCCTGGCGGTGCGCGCTCTGGCCTGACCGACTGTCCCGGCCGAGGATTCACGCACGTCCGGTGTACTCGTCCCAGGCGCTGCCGGCGTCGGGGGCGTCCTCGCGCTGCACCGTCACGTGCATGAGTCCGTAGGGCCGGTCGTCGGCGTGGAACACCTCGCCGCGGTTCGCGATGCCGAAGCGGTCGAGGTCGTACAGGAAATGGTGCTTGTTCGGTGCCTGCAGACGGATCTCCGCGAGATAGGGGAACGCCTCGAGCACCGCGCGGCCCATCTCGAACAGCGTCTGCTGCAGGGCTTTCGACTGCAGGTTCGCGAACCGGTCGAGCATCACCGCGCGCACACCCGCGTAGGTCCGATCCCAGTCGACTGCGAGGTCCGTGTATCGCCACCGCGCGACGAGGCTGGTCGCAAGAACCCGGTCGTCGGTGGGCTCGAGCACCGTGAACGAATCTTCGAGGAAACCGGCGAACTCGGAACCGGTGGACTTGAGGACCACCAGATCCTTCAGCCCCGCGACGACCCATTCCCGGCGGGTGTCGCCGGAACCGGTGACGGTGATCGCGGCGGTGCGTACCTCCGAGCCCTTCCGGGTCCACGTGTGCGGATGATCGCCCACCCGCTCCCACGGGAAGTCCTCGATCTCGATGCGCGCGGAGGACACCGGGCCGATGTCGTCGACGAAGTGCCGGGCCAGCGCCAGCCCGTAGTCCTCCACGGACCCGTTCGAGTGCGTGGCGGCGTAGGCGAAGATCGTCTGCTTCTGACTGTCGGTGGGCAGGACGTTGTGCTGGTCGCCCGTCACGTGAGCCGCATCGAAGTCGCCGCGCAGACTCGACGTGACGTTCAGGTCACGGATCTCGTGCCGGACGGTGTCGCGAAAGATGCGCACGACCCGGTTCTCGGCCTTGCCGTAGCGATTGGAACCGAGGACGATCCGGCCGGTGAGCGGGTCCATGGGTCAGCTCCCTCGGTAGGTGGAGTACGCGTACGGCGACAGCAGCAGCGGCACGTGGAAGTGCCTGTCGCCGTCCGGAATGCGGAAGGTCACGACGACCTCCGGATAGAACGACTCGACACCGCGCGCGTCGAAGTACTCGCCGGTGGCGAACGTCAGCGTGTAGGTGCCGGGCTCGAGCGGTCCGTCGCCGAACGATCCGATGCGGCCGTCGGCGTCGGTGACCCCGGACGCGAGCGGGGTGCCGTCGGCCGAAAGAGTCACCGCCACTCCGGTTGCGGGGGCGCCGGAGGTGGCGTCGAGGATGTGCGTGCTCACAGTGTTCACTCGGAATCTCCTGTGTCCTGAGTGACGACTCCGCCGTCGGTGCCAGGGACGGCGACTGCATCGTCGATCAGCAGTTCCAGCCGGAGGCGGTTGATGTCGGCGAGCGCGGCACGAACTTCGCCGCGTTCGGTCGCCGCGTCGTTGCCGAGCCGCCGGTTCAGGATCTCGAGCAGCTCATCGGCCGAACGGCCCGCTGCCCGCACGAGATACACGTGCCCGAACTTCTCCTCGTAGGCCCGGTTTCCGGCGGCGAGCGCCGCGCGCACCCCGTCGGCCGCGGTCGCCACCGACGACTGCTCCCGCTGCGACGCCGCGCTTTCGCTGCGCTCCCCGATCCGCGGATGCCCGGCGAGGGCATCGTCGAGTTCGTCGTCGCTCAGCGCCAGCGCCTGTTCAGTTGCGTTCCGCAACAGAGCGTCTCGATTGCCGTACGGACGGGCGGCGGCCACCCGGCGTGCCCACGCCGGACTGCTGCAGCAGGTCAGCAGCAGCGCGACGGCGTCGGCCTCGGGCAGCGCATCGAATGTCGCACAGTCCACGATTCCTCCGATCTGTTCCGTCTCCACCTTGACGGATCGGCGCTCGCGGCGCCGGGAACATCGCGACAACGATCACCGGCTGCGCACGGCAGGCTTTGGAGGATCGACCAACACCGCGAGGATCGATCGAGCTCGGGAGATCAGCCGACACGGGCCACGCGAGCGGACATCTCCATGATCTGCCCGCGCAGCCAGGTGTGTGCGGGGTCGGACTCGTGCACCTCGTGCCATACCGCGTACTGCCGCACCGGGGCCAGCGGAAACGTCGGTTCGAGGATTCGGATGTCCGCACTGCCGACGAGGCGGGACGCCAACCGCGCCGGGATCAGGGTGACCAGGTGGGTTTCCTCCAGGGCGTACGGCATCACCGCGACGTTCGCGGTGGTCGCGCCGACCCGGGCGTATACACCGACGCGCGCGAGCGACCGGTCGATCTGGCTGCTGCCGTCGTGGGCGGCATACGACAACAGCGGGTACCGGGCCAGCACCTCCGGGGTGAGCTCGGTTCCCCGGTGCGGATGCGCGGTCCACACCGCACCGACGAACCGGTCGGTGAGCACGAGCGCGCGGCCGCAACGGTCGAACTGCGGTTGTTCGAGCAGATGGTCGGGCAGGATGGCCAGATCCACGTCGTGCCGGTGGAACGCGGCGAGGCTCCGCCCGGTGACCGGCCGCAGGTCGAACTGCACCGCGGTCGTGCGGTACCGGTCCGACTTCATAAGGACGCGGAGCAACGCGACTTCGGCGTAATCCCCTGCCAGCACGGTGAACACCCGCGAGTCCCGGGCCGGGTCGAAGTCCGGGGGGCTGAGAATCGAGCGTTCGACGGTGGCCAGCACGCTGCGCAGCGGCTCGACCAACGCCAGCGCGCGCGGCGTCGGGCGCAGGGAGCGACCGTCCTTCACGAGGATCGGGTCTTCGAGTTGCTTGCGCAGCCGCGCCAAGGCGGTGCTCGTGGCCGGTTGGGACATGTGCAGTCGCTGCGCGGCCCGGGTCACGTTGCACTCGGCGAGCAACGCGTCGAGTACAACGAGCAAATTGAGATCGACCCGCCGCAAATCCACCATGCCTCCCCCGCACGCCCCACTGTGAAATTCCACCGGATCCTAACCCGCGCTCGGTCCGACCCCACTCGTACTCATACGCCCAGCGATATAGGTGCTATTCGAATGTGCCCGCGACCTTGTGCACGGCCTGCACCGTTCTTACTCTGACAGCCTGAATCCCCCCGAAAACTGTTTCGACATCGCCATTTTCGTGTATACCGCCGATTCGGCCGGCTCGGCGGTGCCAGAAGCTCGAAAGGAACGGTCCTTCCATGAGCCGCGCATCGCGACCGTTCCCGTCCTATTCACCGCAGAACTGGCGCCTGTGGCGCAAAGTCACGGTGGTGCTGTGCCTGCCGGTGATCGCGGCAAGCCTGTTCGGCGCGTCCCGCGTCAACCGGCTGGTGGAGGAGTCCTCGCACTACTCGACGCAGTCCGAGCAGGTGGCCGTCCTCCCCGCCCTGACCGAGTACGGCACCGCCATCGCGGGTGCCGGGGCCGCGACGATCCTGGGCCTGCCACCGGAGAACGGCGCACAGATCGCCGACGAGGCCGACGACGCGATCATCGAGTTGCTGCGCAGCGGCGACCTCGATCCCGCGATCGCGGCACCGCTGGCGCGGGTCCTCGAAGACGGTAAACAGCTGCTGGGCAGCGCAATGTCGCGGCAGATGGCTCCGCTCGAGGCGAGTGAACGCGTCCGTGAATTCGTCTCCCGAATGACCCACGCGTACCGCACGATCATCAACTCGTCGGCGAACCCCACGGTGCTGACCGAAGGCGACATCCTCCTCGACAGCTGGACGATCCAGTGGGTGCTGCTCGATCAGGTCGTGGCGTTCTCGTCGATGCGCGACGAACCCGGCTCGGCGCTGCTCATGTGGAACAACGCGATGGGCACGGAGCTCGCCCAGCTGCGGGTGCTCGCCGACACGGTTCCCGACCGCGCACCCGTCGACGCGCTGATCGCCGAGGTCGAGAACCGGCGTGCACTCACCGCGAACCTCGACGACGAGACCGCCGATGTCGGCGCGCTGCGCAACTCCCTGTTCGGTGCACTGATGTCGTACAACGAGTTCGTCGACTCCTCCGCCCAGAAGATCGTCACCACGCTCGACGAGCTCGCGTCGAGCACCCGCACCGAATCGTGGCGTGACGGCATCGCCGTCGGGACGGTGCTCGTCCTCGCTGTCGTCCTCGCCATCGCCATGTCGATCTCACTGGTCCGGCCGCTGCGGCGTCTGCGCGACGACACGCTCCGCGCTGCCGAACACGATCTCCCCGAAGCGATCGCCGGCATCCGCGACGGAGCCGACATCGAGACCGTCGACCTGCCGCCCGTCGGGGTGCACACCCGCGAAGAGGTCGGTCAGGTGGCCCGCGCCGTCGACTCCATGAAGTCCGAGGCCCTGCGCCTCGCCGGCGAGCAGGCGCAGCTGCGGCGGCAGGTCAACGAGATGCTCGAAACTCTCGCTCGCCGCAACAAGACGCTCGTCGAACAACAGCTTTCGCTGATCGAGTCTCTCGAGTTCGAGGAGAAGGACCCGAATCGGTTGCACAGCCTGTTCACCCTGGACCACCTCGCCGCACGCATGCGGCGCACGGGTGATTCCCTGCTCGTGCTCGCCGGAACCCGGCAGCGTCTCGGGCGCATGCCCGACACCCCGCTCGGCGATGTGCTGCGCGGCGCCGCCTCCCAGGTCGAGAACTACGAGCGCGTGCACATCGGGTCGGTGCCGGCCGGGAATCTCGTCGGCAGCGCCGTCGCCGACGTCGTCCATCTCGTCGCCGAGCTGCTCGACAACGCGCTGCGCGCCTCCCCGCCGAACAGCACGGTCAGGTTCGCGTTCTCCGGCGCCGTCGACGGCGGGATGCTGCTCGAGATCGCCGACCAGGGCATCGGGATTCCGCCGGACGACCTCGCGGAGATCAACGCACGACTCGCCTCCAGCAGTGAGCACGCCACCGGCGCGACCCGGCGCATGGGTCTGTTCGTGGTGGGCCGGCTCGCCGAGCGCCACGGCATCACCGTCCGGCTGCGCCCGACCTTCGATTCGGCAACGAACGGTGGCATCACGGCCAGCGTGTACCTGCCGACGAAGATCCTCAGCGGCACAAGCCATTTCGTCGACCCCTATCACGTCGAGCCGCGGAGGCTGCCGGGCGAGGGCTACGACCCCGAGTCCTACGCCGGTGCTGTCGAGCCTTACCAGGGGGTGATGCAGGAGCCGGACGTGGATTCGTCGGCGACCACGCAGCAGTGGCAGACCGTCGGTGCGGCAACCGGTGCGCAGTACCGCGCTCCGTCCGACCAGTGGCCGGCGGAGCCGTGGCAGGCGCAAGGTCCCGACACCCAGCCGTGGACACCGCCGCGGTGACACTGCCTCGGTGACACTGCCTCGCAGGCCTCGGTGACACCGTCTCGTTGACACGTCTGCGACCGTGGAGCCATGAGCGCCCCGCGGATCGATGTCCACCAGCACGTGTGGCCGGAACCGTTCCTGGCCGCCCTGCGGGCCCGTGAGGCCGCGCCGCGGCTCGACGGCTGGACCCTGCACACCATCGGGGAGCCGCCCTACCGGGTGCAGCCCGGCGACCATTCCGTCTCGGCGCGTGCCGAACTCGCCGC
This sequence comes from Rhodococcus sp. CX, assembly GCF_015865005.1. NCBI lineage: Bacteria > Bacillati > Actinomycetota > Actinomycetes > Mycobacteriales > Nocardiaceae > Rhodococcus > Rhodococcus sp. CX. The sequence continues at coordinate 36,935 of NZ_JADZGH010000145.1, read as the reverse complement.
AGCCGACGGAATCGATCTTGCGCTCGTGTCGTTGTCGAGTCCGCTCGGTATCGAGTCGCTGCGCGCGGATCAGGCCCGCCCGCTGCTCGACGCCTATCACGAAGGGGTGCTGGCGCTGCCCCGCCCGTTCGGGGCGTGGGCGGCAGCCGGACTCGACGACCCCGACCCGACGACGCTGCGTGACGTCCTCGGCGCCGGGTGTGTGGGTCTGCAACTTCCCGCGAATGCGATCGCCGACGAGGCCGGGTACGACCGGTGCGGCCCGCTGCTGGCCGAACTCGAACGGCAGGACAAGCCGCTGTTCGTGCACCCGGGTCCGGTGGCCCCGGGCGGGCCTGCGTGGTGGGCTGCGATCGTCGGGTACGTCGGGCAGATGCACGCGGCCTGGTTCGCGTGGCACGAGTACGGCGCGCCCCGGTACCCGCGGCTGCGGGTGGTATTCGCGATGCTCGCCGGGCTCGCGCCGTTGCACACCGACCGGATCGCCGCGCGTGGCGGGCCGGACGGACACCCCGGGACCGGCGTGTTCGTGGAGACGTCGTCGTACGGGTCCGGGACCGTCGACGCGGTGGCCGCGCAGCTCGGTGCCGACCGGATCGTGCTCGGCTCGGACCGCCCCTACGCGCCGCCGCTGAGCGTCGGCGCCGGGGACCGGCGGCTGCGGATCGACAATCCTGCGAGGCTGCTGTGGCCGAGATCCCTCACACAAAACCCTTGACAAAGCGAACGATCACAGATGACATGGTCGGCATGCATCCTTCGGCGACCCCGCGACTCCGCGGGCATCATGTGGACCTCGTCCACGTCGCCGGTGGTTCCTGTGGCTGTTGTTGCTGTTGTTGTCACGACTGACCCAGCAACCCTGCCTGTCTTTCGGGTGCGAACGCGCCCGCAGTTCTTCGAGGAACCACGATGCCCGCCTCCGTTCTCTCCCGTACGTCCGTCGAGCTCGCCGCCGTCGCCCGCTCCATCGCCGACGACCCGGACCGGTGGCTGCCGATCGTCCGGTACGACGCGCAGGAACGCTGGTACACGCGGCTCACGTTCACCGACGAGTACGAGGTGTGGTTGCTCAGCTGGCTGCCCGGGCAACGAACCGGCGTCCACGACCACGGCGGTAGCGCCGGGGTGTTCGCGGTCGCGGACGGCTCGCTGCGCGAGATCGTCGTCGAAAATCCACGCGACGGCCTGCTCGAAGGGTTGGAGCCGACCCTGTCCACCGCGGAGTACGACGCGGGACAGGCCCGCGAGTTCGACAGTCATCACGTCCACGAGATCGTCAACGCCGGCGACCGTCCCGCCGTGTCCGTGCACGTCTATGCCCCGGCCCTGAGCAGCATGCACCGCTACCGGATCGAGGACGGGATCCTGCGTCTGACGAGTTCCGAACGCGCCGGGGCCGATTGGTGACAAATCCGGCACGAGTCGGGGTGTCGGGTTAGAGTCGGTCGGTCGCCGACTGCATTGGAGATCCCTCGATGAAGAGTCTCGTGCGTACGTTCGCTGCCGTGGCCGCCGCAGCCGTGGTCCTCACCGCGTGTTCCGGCGGGGACACCGACGATCCGCTGGCATCCGGAGACGGGAACGGCAGCGTCGTCGTCGGATCCGCCAACTTCCCCGAGAACGTCCTGCTCGCCGAGATCTACGCGCAGGCCCTCGAGAGCACCGGCGCCGACATCACACGCCGGTTCAACATCGGAAGCCGCGAGATCTACTACGACCAGGTCGTTTCCGGCGGCATCACCGTGCTGCCCGAGTACAACGGTGCGCTGCTCGCCCGCGTGAACCCGGACAGCACCGCGACCACCACCGACGACGTGAATGCCGCACTGCGCGAGTCCCTTCCGGACGGCGTGGAGATCCTGGACTCGGCGAGCGCCGAAAACAAGGACGCGGTGGTCGTCACGCGGGAGACGGCGGACCGCTACAACCTGGAGAGCATCGCCGATCTGGCGCCGGTCGCCGGCGAACTCGCGATCGGCGCGGCCCCGGAATTCGAGACGCGGCAGCAGGGTCTGGTAGGGCTGAAGGACGTGTACGGCGTCGAGTTCCGGCAGTTCGTCCCCACCGACACCGGCGGGCCGATCACGATCGCCGCGCTCGAGGACGGCACCGTCCAGGCCGCGAACATCTACACCACGGATCCGTCGCTGTCGACGAAACCGTTTGTCGCGCTCGATGATCCGCAGACCCTCTTCGGAGCGCAGAACGTCACTCCGCTCGTGCACCGCGCCGACCTGTCCGACGAGGCCGTCGAGACCCTGAACAAGGTGTCCGCGCAGTTGAGCACCGAGGATCTGATCGTCCTGGTCGGGCAGGTCGTGACCGAGGGCGGCGACATCGACGTGGTCGCCGCGGAATGGTTGCAGTCCGCCGGCATCGGGTAGGACACGACGGTGATCACGTTCGACAACGTCGAGAAGCGCTATCCGGACGGCACGGTCGCGGTCGACGGACTGAGCCTGGAGGTGCCGACCGGCACCCTCACGGTCCTCGTCGGACCGTCCGGCTGCGGGAAGACGACGTCGCTGCGCATGATCAACCGGATGGTCGATCCGACCGCCGGGCGGGTGCTGCTCGACGGCAAGGACGTTCGCGAACAGGACCCGCAGACGCTGCGGCGCGGCATCGGATACGTCATCCAGCACGCCGGCCTGTTCCCGCACCGCACCGTCGTCGACAACGTGGCGACGGTGCCGCGGCTGCTCGGGGCGACCCGCAGGCAGGCCCGGGCGACCGCCCTCGAGGTGCTCGAACGGGTCGGGCTCGGAGCCGAGTTCGCGCGGCGCTATCCGGCCCAGCTGTCCGGCGGCCAGCAGCAGCGCGTCGGCGTGGCCCGTGCGCTCGCCGCCGATCCCCCGGTGCTGCTGATGGACGAGCCGTTCTCGGCCGTCGACCCGGTGGTGCGCAAGGAACTTCAGCAGGAACTGTTGCGCCTGCAGTCGGTACTCGCCAAGACGATCGTGCTCGTAACCCACGACATCGACGAGGCGATCACCCTCGGCGACCGGGTCGCGGTGATGCGGCCGGGCGGGACCCTCGCGCACTACGGACCGCCGGAGGATCTGCTGACCGCACCGGCCGACGACTTCGTCGCCGACTTCCTCGGCACGGACCGCGGCGTCCGGCTGCTGTCGTTCTTCCCGTCCGACGACCTGCCGCTGCGCACCGACCCGGTCGTCACCGCCGGAGACGACCGCATCCCCGGCGGCGAACAGTGGCTGCTGGTCGTCGACGACGACCGGCGTCCGGTCGGCTGGCGCGACGCCACCGGTGGACCGGTCCCCGCGGGCCGCGGATTCGTCCCCGGCCGGGATTCGGTGCGGGTCGCGCTGGACGCGGCGGTGCTGTCGCCCTCCGGGCACGCCGTGGCCGTCGATTCGGACGGCCGAGTGCTCGGGGTGATCAGCCAGGAGGAACTGGCCGCGACGATCCGCGCGCACCATGCCGCCCGCTCCGTCGACGTCACCGAACGGACCGACGCGTGAACCTCGGAATACCGTCGTATCTGGGCAGTTTCACGGAACTGCTCGTCGACCACCTGGCGATGGCGCTGGGGGCGTCGCTGCTGGGGCTGGTCGTCGCGCTGCCGCTGGGGTTGCTGTGTGTGCGCCGTCCGCAGTGGTATCCCCCAGTGCTGGCGGGCGCGAGCGTGCTGTATTCGATTCCGTCCCTTGCGTTCTTCGTGCTGCTCATCGCGTTCACCGGGATCAGCCGCACGACCGTGGTGATCCCCCTCGCCGTCTACACGCTCGCCGTGCTGATCCCCAACGTGGTCGACGGTCTGCGGGCGGTGCCCGAGAGCGTGCGCCAGTCGGCCACCGCGATGGGCTACTCGGAGACCCGCCGGCTGCTGACGGTGGATCTGCCGATCGCGTTGCCCACGGTGCTGGCGGGCCTGCGGGTCGCGACGGTCGCGAACATCAGCATGGTCAGCGTCGGCGCGCTCATCGGGATGGGGGCGTTCGGGTCGCTGTTCACGGCCGCGGTCCAGCTCGACCGGCTGGGTCTGGCGATCACCGGCATCGTGGTCACCGTGGTCATGGCGCTCGTCGTGGACGCCGCGCTGCTGGGGGTGCAGTGGCTCGCGACGCCGTGGCTGCGGCGAACACGGACACAGGGGCGAACACGGACACAGGGGCGAACACGGACACAGGGGCGGACGCGCAGGAGTGCCCGATGAACACACGGAGCGGTGCGACATGAACACACGGAGCGGTGCGCCATGAATACACGGAGCGGTGCGACATGAACACACTGCTGCACTACCTGGGCGAGTACTTCGGCACGTCCGCGAACTGGACCGGACCGGGCGGCATCCCGACCCGGCTGCGCGAGCACTTCGGGTACACGGTGCTCGCGCTGGGTCTCGCGTTCGGGATCGCGTTCCCCCTCGGCCTGTGGACGGGACACACCGGCCGGGGCGGTGCCGTGGTCACGCTGATCGCGAACTCGGCGCGCGCCCTGCCCACCTACGGTCTGCTCGTGCTGCTCGTCGTGCTGTCCGGGATCGGTCTGGTGCCGGTGCTGATCCCGCTGCTCGCGCTCGCGATCCCGCCGATCCTGCTCAACACGTACGAGGGGATCCGCGGTGTCGATCCCGCCCTCACCGACGCCGCGCGCGGGATGGGGATGACGCGACGGCAGGTGCTGTTCGGGGCGCAGCTGCCCGTCGCACTGCCGCTGATCCTGGTGGGAACGCGGACCGCGGCGGTGCAGATCGTCGCGACCGCGACCATCGCCGCGGCCGTCAGCTTCGGCGGGGTGGGCCGCCCGATCGTCGACGGGCTCGCCCGCAACGACTACACGCTCGTCGTGGGTGGGGCGGCGCTGGCCGCGGTGTGCTCGCTCGTGGTACTTGCGATCTTCGCGGGGCTGCGGCGGCTGCTGGTGTCCCCGGGCCTGCGCTGAGCCGGCAAACGTGTCGTACCGCCGTTTCACACTGGTGTTCGAAGAGATGGTTCGACACCTGATGGTTCGACACAGGAGGCGAGCGCCATGAACACCGGGCGCGGGACGTACTTCAGTTGGACATCGCGACGGGTGATGCTTCCGCGGACACTGACGGCGGTGGTCACGGACCCCGCGTCGCAGTCGGGGCTGACGATGGACCGGCGGGTGGTCACGGAGACGGTGCGGGGACGTCTGGTCGCGTACCACGACGCCGAAGAGGATCACGACTACGTGGCCCTGATGGTCGGGGACGTGGAGGGCGGCGAGGACGTGCCGGTCCGCGCGGTCGGCGAGGAACGCCTGCTGCTGGAAGGTGGGCGCAGCGGACTGCCCGCGGAGATCCTCGTCGGCACCGGCGACCTCGACGAGGCCGCCGAGCAGCGCGAACTGGACCGGCAGCTGTGCTGCGACGGGCCGTTGCGGTGCCTGCTGTGTTTTTCCGGCGCGCGGTCGGTCACCGTCGACTGGTGTTCGGTGGCCGCCGCGTGACCCGCCGCGGCGCGGACCACGCGCGAGACGTTCGTCACGATCGGGAGGCGTCGACGTCGGTGGTGCCTACGTCGAACGATGGCCGGGAGGCCCCAACGGCCCGGGACCTCGGACCTGTATCCATGGTCCTGGAACAGGTTGCAGCCGAGCCGTTTCCGAAAGCCGGAGGCCGTCGCCGCATCACGCGTGACGCCTAGAGTCGAATCCCGGTCGTCCCCCCGTACCGATCGGGAGAGGACACGCGACGGAGGTGACGAACGCAGTGGATTCGAGGCAGTGCTCGCTGATCCGGACCAACTTCGAGTCGCTGACCGACAGCCCCGACCGAACACACGCCCTGTCCAACTCGTTCTACTCGATCCTCTTCGCGCGCCATCCCGAGACACGCGAGTTCTTTCCCGCGACGATGGCCGGTCAGCGTGATCGGATCGTGCGCGGCCTGGCACACATCGTCGACGGGCTGGACCGGCCGGAATCGGTCCTGCCGCTCGTCCGGCAGCTCGGGCGCGAGCACCGCAAGCACGGTCTCGACCCCTCCCGATTCGCCTGTCTCACCGAGGCACTCGCACTCGCGGTCGAACAGGCGAACGGCGAGAACTGGACGCGCGATCTCGCCGAATCATGGTGTACTGCACTCGATCTCATCACCACCGCGATGGCGGAGGCGGCCGAGGCCGACGAGGGGCCGGCCGCGTGGGTCGGCACCGTCATCGAGCATCGCCTGGTCACCGACGACATCGCCGTGATCCGATTGCAGCTCGACAAGCCCATGGATTACGCCGCCGGGCAGTACGTCAGTGTCCAGGTGCCGGGGCGGCTGCGTATGTGGCGGTACCTGTCCCCGGCGATACCGGCCGACCGTACGGGGCTGATCGAGTTCCACGTCCGGCGCGTGTCCGGCGGCTGGGTCAGCCCGTCCATCGTCCGGCACACCCAGGTCGGGGAAACGTGGGTGCTCGGTTCACCCCTGGGCTCCCTCGGCGCTCGCGACGACGGCGACCGCGCGGGCCGCCCCCGCCTGATGATCGCGTCCGGCACCGGTATCGCACCGATCCGCGCGCAACTCATGGCGATGGCGCAACGGACCGACAACCTGCCCACGCACGTTTTCTACTCCGGGCGTTTCCCCTACGACCTCTACGACCTGCCGACGCTCGAGTCCCTGGCCCGGATCTCCCCGTGGCTCACGGTGGTCCCGGTCGTCGAGAACACGGAGACCCCGCTCTGGCACACCGGTTCGTCCGGCCCCGGCACTGCTGTGCGCGAGGGCGTCGTGGGACAGGTCGTCGCGGAGCACGCCACGTGGACCGACCACGACGTACAGATCTGCGGATCACCGTCGATGGTGCGGGCCACCACGACCCGCAGCCCTGACGCCCGCTCAGATGCCGGGGATGAATCCCGGGTAGACGTAGTGTCCGGGACCGCCACCCGGCAGCGTCGACCCGGTGACGGCCGGGAAGTTGAACGGCAACCTCACAAGCTTGTGCGGGTTGCCGTCCCGATCGGCCTGCCAGCAGTCCATCAGCACGCCGTGGAAGGCGGTGCATACGATGCGGGTGCTGTTGCCGAACGGCGACGTCAGCCGATCCCGGGCGACGAGCGGGTTCCAGAAGTCGGGGTTGTCCGGGGTGAGGAATCCGCTCGTCTCGTACGGACCGATGGCGCTGGGTTCGTCGGGCACCGGCGGCCATTCGTCGGCGGCAGCGATGCCCGCACCACCGACGCCGACGAGGCCGGCGCCCACCACGATCGCGACGAGACGGGCAGCACGTCGAGCAACTCTGCGCATGTTCGTGCCCACTTTTCTCCCCGACCTCGGATTGCGAACTGTCGCATCACCTTAACGGTGACGAGCGAACTCGTGCGATCTATCGGGTGAGTGCGGGCTCCGATTCGGTGGCGAGCCAGGGCAGCTTGCCGGCGAGCAGTGCGTCGACGCTGCACTTGCCGGCACCGACGACCGCGAGCAGCAGCGCACCCGCGCCGAGCGCGAGGACCAGTTCGTATCCGCCGTCGGACACCCACAGGCCGTTGCCGATGTGGGTGATGAACAGCGCGCCGATCATGTTGAGGAACAGGAGGCCGCCGACGATCGGGGTGAGCACGCCGACGATCAGCGCGAGGCCGCCGAGGACCTCGATCCAGGTCGCGAGGAAGGCGGACACCGCGGGCACCGGGGCGCCCATGGCTTCGAATCCGGCCTTGGTGCCTTCGAAGCCCCAGGAGTTGACCTTCTGCAGGCCGTGCGCGAGGAAGATGACGCCCAGCGCGATGCGGGCGAGGAGGATTCCGGTGTTGCGGACAGCGGGATTGTTCATTGCGAACCCTTCGAGACGGACGGACGCCGGCGCTCGCGCAGACACCCTTGATGGTTGATGCTTCAACTAGAAGGTACGGAGCTGAAGTTGACGTGTCAACCAAGTTCACCGGACCGTTCCACTCAGCGGTACGCCGCGCTGTTCCCCAGCCCGTACACCCCTCAGGCTGAGAGACATGTCGCAGAAAATCGATACCGACACCGCCGCGATCGGCGAGGCCGCGGAGCGCCTGCTCACCGCCGCGGCCAGCGGAGTGCCGTGCGCACCCATCCGTGACCTCATCGGAGCGACCGACATCGCGGTCGCCTACGAAGTGCAGAAACACCTCACCGAGGCGAAGCTCGCCGCGGGCGCGACGATCGTCGGCCGCAAGATCGGCCTGACGTCGCCCGCAGTACAGGCACAGCTGGGTGTCGACCGCCCCGACTTCGGTGTGCTGTTCGACGACATGGTCTACGACGAGGACACCGTCATTCCGATCTCGCGGCTGCTGCAGCCGAAGGCCGAGGCCGAGGTCGCGTTCGTGCTCGCCGAGGATCTGGCCGACGGTCCCCTCGACGTCGAGCAGGTCCGCGGCGCGGTCGCCTACGCGGTCGCCGCCCTCGAGATCGTCGACAGCCGCGTCGCCGACTGGGACATCAAGTTCGCCGACACCGTCGCCGACAACGCGTCGAGCGGCGTGTACGTTCTCGGCGGCCGGCAGGTCACGCTCGACGAGTTCGAACCCATCGCCGCCGAGATGACCATGTCGATCAACGGCGAGACCGTGTCCACCGGCAACGGCGCGGCATGCCTCGGCGACCCCCTCAACGCCCTGTCCTGGCTCGCGCGCACCGCACGCGAGTTCGGCGAACCCCTGCGCGCCGGACAGGTCGTCCTCTCCGGTGCTCTCGGCCCGATGGCGCCGCTCACCGGAGGCGACGTCGTCCGCGCCGACATCACCGGCCTCGGCTCGGTGACCGCGACATTCTCGAAGGAGGAACAGTGACAGACACGACTCCGGCACCCGCCGGCAAGAAGACCAAGGTCGCCATCATCGGCTCGGGCAACATCGGTACCGACCTGATGATCAAGGTGATCCGCCTGAGCAACGTCCTGGAGATGGGCGCGATGGTCGGCATCGACCCCGAATCCGACGGCCTCGCACGCGCGAAGCGCCTCGGCGTGCCCACCACCCACGAGGGCGTCGACGGCCTCATCGCCATGGACAACTTCGACGAGATCGACATCGTCTTCGACGCCACGAGCGCCAAGGCGCACATCGCGAACGCCGAGAAGCTCGCTCCGCTCGGCAAGCTCCTCGTCGACCTGACCCCCGCCGCCATCGGCCCGTTCGTGGTGCCCGCGGTGAACCTCGACGAGCACCTGTCGGCGCACAACGTCAACATGGTCACGTGCGGCGGCCAGGCCACCATCCCGATCGTCTCCGCGGTTTCGAGTGTCACCCCGGTCCCGTACGCCGAGATCGTCGCGTCGATCTCGTCGAAGTCGGCCGGTCCGGGCACGCGCGCGAACATCGACGAGTTCACCGAGACCACGTCCCACGCGATCGAGAAGGTCGGCGGCGCCGGACGCGGCAAGGCGATCATCATCCTCAACCCGGCCGAGCCGCCGCTGATCATGCGCGACACCGTGTTCTGCCTCATCGGCGATCCGTCCGAGGAGACGCACGAGCGCATCCGCGCCTCCGTGAAGGACATGGTCGCCGAGGTCGCGACCTACGTTCCGGGCTACCGCCTCAAGCAGGAAGTGCAGATCACCCCGGTTCCCGAGGACCGGCCGGTGCACACCCTCGTCGGCGACGCCGCTGTGACGCACCAGGTTTCGGTGTTCCTGGAGGTCGAGGGCGCGGCCCACTACCTGCCCGCGTACGCAGGCAATCTCGACATCATGACGTCGGCGGCACTGCGCGCCGCCGAGCGCATGGCAATCCGTACCACCTCGGAGGTGTCCGCATGACCAAGATCTTCGTCCAGGACGTCACCCTCCGTGACGGTATGCACGCCATCCGTCACCGCATCTCCCCCGAGGATGTCGGACGGATCGTCGCCGCCCTCGATGCGGCCGGGGTCGACGCCATCGAGGTCGCCCACGGCGACGGTCTCGCCGGCGGTTCGGTGAACTACGGCCCGGGCAGCAACACCGACTGGGAGTGGATCGAGGCCGCGGCAGCGCACATCGAGAACGCGCGCCTGACGACCCTGCTGCTGCCGGGCGTCGGCACGATCGCCGAACTGCGGAAGGCCTACGACCTGGGTGTCCGGTCCGTCCGTATCGCGACGCACTGCACCGAGGCCGACGTCTCCGCCCAGCACATCGCGACCGCGCGTGAACTGGGCATGGACGTCTCCGGCTTCCTCATGATGAGCCACCTCGCCGAGCCGGCGAAGCTCGCGGAGCAGGCCAAGCTCATGGAATCCTATGGCGCACACTGCGTCTACGTCACCGACTCGGGCGGCCGGCTCACCATGAACGGTGTCCGCGACCGCATCCGCGCCTACAAGGACGTTCTCGACGAGGGCACCGAGATCGGCATCCACGCCCACGAGAACCTGTCGCTGTCGGTGGCCAACTCGGTCGTCGCCGTCGAGGAGGGTGTCTACCGCGTGGACGCGTCCCTCGCGGGACACGGTGCGGGAGCGGGCAACTGCCCGATCGAACCGTTCATCGCGGTCGCGAACATCAACGGCTGGGAGCACGGCGCCGACCTGTTCGCGCTGCAGGACGCCGCCGACGACATCGTCCGTCCGCTGCAGGACCGCCCGGTCCGCGTGGACCGCGAGACGCTCACGCTCGGCTACGCCGGTGTGTACTCGAGCTTCCTGCGTCACGCCGAGGCCGCGTCCAAGCAGTACGGCGTGGACGTCCGCACGATTCTGCTCGAGGTCGGCCGCCGCCAGCTCGTCGGCGGTCAGGAGGACATGATCGTCGACATCGCGCTCGACATCGTCGCCGCCGGCAAGGCAGAGACGGTCGGCGCCGCGAGCTGAGCGCTCGATCGCGTCGAAACACGGGTGATCCCCGGCCGGATGTCCGGCCGGGGATCACCCGTTTCTGTCGGGGGTCGGTCAGCGACCGCGCGCGGCGGCCCATCCGTCCATCGCGGCGACGAACTCCCCGGAGACGGGCAGGAGCGCCACCAGATCCGCCGGACCGGGCGGCAGCGGGCCGAGTTCCTCGAGACCGTGGTTCGCGGTGGCGAAGTGCTCGAACTGCAGGTCGGTGTGCGCGAGAGCCGACCGGAGCGGCTCGACCTGCGCGCAGCTGACGTTCGTGTCCTTGTCCGAGCAGGTGAGCAGCACCGGGGTGCCGGTGGCGAGTTGCGCTGCGAGTACGGGCGGATCGAATGCGTCCGCCTCGGCGAGGAACTTGGCGTTGGCCGGGTTGAGGCCGAGCTGAGCCAGGAGCGGGTGCTGGTCGGCGGGGACGGTCCCTGTGGTCCGCAGCGATTCGACGGTGCGGGGGAGGCCGGCGCGGACCGCGTCACCGTCGGCACCGAGCTGTCCGGAATCGGCGACGGCGGTGATCTGCGCGGTCAGCAGGTCCAGGTAGCGCATCGGCAGGGGCTGCAGCAGAGCGAAACCGTTGCCGATGCCGCGGTCGGCGAGGGCGAGGGCCGTCAGCGCACCTTCGCTGTGCCCGACCACGAGGATCTCGTCGGTGGGGATCCCGGTGCGATCCGCGAGCGCGCGGGCCGCCGCCTCGGCGTGATCGACCTGTTCGGTGAAGCCGTACTCGCCGACGGTTTCGAGAGTGTAGGCCCCGAGACCTGTCTCCCCACTACCGATCTTGTCGAATCGGTAGCTGGTGATGCCATGGGCGGCAAGGACATCCGCGGTGCGGGTCAGCGTGCCGGACGCGGCGCCGGGCTGGTTGCCGTTGCGATCGGTGGGGCCGCTTCCGGGCAGTAGCAGCGCGGCCCCGGCGGTCGCGCCGTCAGGAGTGCGGAGACTGCCGTGGAAGACGGTCCCGTCGGCCTCGAAGGTCAGCGGGCTGTCGATGCCGGCAGCTTCGACAACCGACCCTGTGACCGGCAGTGCCGTCGCCGTTCCGGCGAGGAATACTCCTCCGCCGAGCGCCATCACGGGCACAGCTGCGGCGCCGATCCACCGTCGCGCGTTTCTCATGAGCCGAGCCAAGGGAAGACTCCGTTCGTGTCACTCGTGTCCGGACAGAAACAGTGCCCGGTCGGTCAGGAACGCTCCACGGTACCCAGTCGCTGCGCCCATTGCTCGGCGTCGTCCACGCCGAGGACGAGGGCATCGCGCTTGTGACCTGCGAGTTCGATGCGCACGGCGGGCTGATCCCGCCGGACGGAGACGAGCGTGTTGCGCCCGGGAGCCCGCCAGGTACCGATCTTGCGCATTCCCGGCAGTCCGAGTCCGGGGGCGCGAACTCCTCGGGCCGCGGCGAGACCGTCGGCGTGGACCTCGACGTTGCGGATCGCGCTCAGTGGCACGTCGACGTCGCCGATGAGACCGGCGATCTTCTCGAGGGTCGTGAAGCGCACCTGCAGGGTTCCGTTTGCGATCGTCATTGTTGTCATACCCGGTATTATTCTCATTGTTGAGAACAATGTCAACCGTGAGAAGATCGTCGCCGGAGGGAATACATGAGCACCGCAGAACTGCTGTTGCATCCGATACGGCTGCGGATCGTCCAGGCGCTGCTCGACGGCCGCACCGCGACCACCGCCCAGCTGCGCACCCTTCTCGACGACGTCTCCCCCGCAACCCTGTACCGGCAGATCTCGACACTCGCCGACGCGGGAGTGCTCGAGGTCGTGTCCGAGCGTCGCGTCCGGGGAACGGTCGAACGCACTTTCCGTCTCGTCGTCGAACGCGCGCAGGTGACCCGGGACGAAGCCGAGGCGATGAGCAGCGACGACCACCGGCGCGCATTCCTCGTCTTCGTCGCGCAACTGCTCGCGGACTTCGATGCCTACCTCGACGACCCTCACCGCCGAGGACTGGCCGAGGACGTCGTCGGCTACCGGCAGGTGGCTCTCGACCTGACCGACGACGAGGCGTTGTCCCTCGTCACGGAGATGGCGCAACTGCTGACGCGCTATCAGGAACTCGGTCCCGGGGAAGGGCGTCGCCGTCGACTGTTCAGCCGGATCATCATGCCGGTCGGTGGGCTCGAAGGCGGAGACGCCGATTCGGCAGCGGGAGAATAGATTTCCTGACGACCTTCCCGCTCTTGATGATTGCGGACGAGTTCCCACCGGTCCGGATACGAAATCGGGTGTGGGCCGACGCCGTCACGGGTACCTCTGTGCAATGCCACCGCTCCGAATCGTCGTCACCGGCGCCACCGGCAACGTCGGGACCGCCCTCCTCGCACGCCTGTCGGCGCAGTCGGACGCGTACGAGGTCGTGGCCGTTGCGCGTCGGGTCCCGCCGTCGATTCCGCCCTATCGACACGCGTGCTGGCACGCGATCGACGTCGGGGACCCGGACGCGGAGGAGATGTTGTGCCGAGCCTTCGACGGGGCCGACGCCGTCGTCCACCTCGCATGGGGTTTCCAACCGTCCCATCGCTCGGACCTGCTGCGGCGCACCGCAATCGACGGTACCCGCGCCGCGGCCGCCTATGCCCCCGGCGCATACGGCCGGACGGTCGACGAATCATGGCCCGCGACAGGCATTCCCACCTCGCAGTACAGCACCGACAAGGTCGAAGCCGAAAAGATCGTCGCCGAAGCCGCACGAACGACGGGGGCACCAGAGGTCACGGTGCTGAGGCCGGGGCTGATCGGTCAGGCCGCTGCCGGAGCGGCGCTGCGCCGGTACGCGATGCCCGCCTGGATGCCGGCAGTGGCCATGCGCGCACTCCCGGTCCTGCCGATCGATCCGTCCGTCGCACTCCCCGCCGTGCACGCGGCGGACGTGGCCGCGGCCGTCGAACTCGCCCTCGCCGCGCCCGGCGCCGGAGTGGTGAACCTGTCCGCCGCCGACCCGGTCCGCACGGAGGACGTCGTCGAATCCCTCGGGGTCCGGCCGTGGCGAGTCTCGCGTCGGACCCTGCGCACCCTCGCACAGGTCACCTGGCGGGCACATCTGCAACCGGTACACGGCGGCTGGATCGATCTCGCATACGACACTCCCCTGCTCGACTGCAGCCGCGCGCAACGCGTGCTCGGCTGGTCTCCGGCCGTCTCCGGCCGGGAGGTGTGGCGGGAGACGATCGCGGGTATGCGCTCGGGTGCGAGCGGAACGGGACCGGTACTCGGGGCCCGAAGCCCACGAGAGATGGTCGCCGACCTGGTCGCCGGCGGTACGGTCGGCATACGACGGGTGCCGTGACCAGGGCAAGCAATCGTCGGAACAGAGGTGGGACAGTGGCACGAGCAGCGGTGTGGAAGACCCGGGCGGACTGTGACCGGGTGTGGGAGGTGCTCGCCGACGGGTGGAGCTTCCCCGGTTGGGTTGTGGGCGCCGCGCGGGTGCGGGCGGTCGACGCCGACTGGCCGGACCCGGGTACGCGCATCCATCATTCGGTGGGGTTGTGGCCGGGGCTCCTGCACGACTCCACCGAAGTCGTCCGATCCGTCCCGCGGTCCGAACTGGTTCTGCACGCGCGTGCCTGGCCGTTCGGTGTCGCCGAGATCCTGTTGCGCCTCACCGAACGCGACGGTGGATGCGAGATCGAGATGCGTGAGCACGCGATCACCCCGCCGTGGAAGTGGCTTCCCGACCTCGTCCAGGATTGGTCCGTATACCCGCGTAACCGGGAATGCCTGCGCCGACTGTCGTTGATCGCCGAGCACGCGACCGATCCGACGGCGGGTACGGCAGGTGAGGTGTGAGTGCGATCGCCGAACAGGTCGACGCGGTCGTCGTCGGAGCAGGCCCGAACGGACTGACCGCCGCCGCGCTGCTCGCCGATGCGGGATGGGACGTGCTGATCCTCGAAGCCCAGCCCGAGCCTGGCGGTGCGGTCCGTACCGCCGAACTGCACCCGGGCTACCGCGCCGACCTCTTCAGCGCGTTCTACCCGCTGGCTGCCGTCTCCCCCGTCTTCACCGAACTCGACCTGCCCGCCCACGGACTGGCGTGGTCCAGGGCGCCCGCGGCGTTCGGACATCCGCGTGCGCCGGAAGACGAGGACGCGGTGACGCTACGGCCCACGGCGCAGGAAACGGCGGAGGACCTCGAGCGCCGGTGCGCCGGTGACGGGGACGCGTGGATGCGCCTGTACGAGCAGTGGACGATGGTCCGCGAGCCCTTCCTGCGCACCCTGCTCGGTCCGTTCCCGCCGATCCGGAGCCCACTCACGGCCCTGCGCCGCCTCGGCGCCGGCGAGACGCTCCGCTTCGCCCGAATGCTGGCGTTGCCGGTGCGCCGGATGGCACAGGAGCTATTCGAGGGCGAGAGTGCGGGGCTGCTCTTCCACGGCAATGCCGCGCACGCGGACATTCCCGTCGACGCCGCCGGCAGCGGCCTGATGGGCTATCTGCTCACCATGATCGGCCAGGACGTCGGGTATCCCGTTCCGCGAGGCGGCGCGGGCGAACTGACAACCGCACTCGTACGACGCGCGACGAGCGCCGGAGCCCAATTACGTTGCGCCCGTGAGGTGGAGCGTATCGAACCGACGGGCGATGCGACGATCGTGCACACCACCGGCGGCGAGCGCATCACCGCGCGGCGGGCCGTGCTGGCCGACGTCTCGGCGACCTCGCTGTACGGGAAGCTGCTGCCGCAGGAATCTCTTCCGGACCGCGTACGGCACGACGTGCTGCGGTTCGAATGGGACACCCCCGTGGTGAAGGTGAACTACGCGATGTCCCAACCTATTCCGTGGCGGTCGCCGAGTCTGCGCAGCGCCGGCACCGTGCCCGTGCTGAGATCCGCACCCCAGCGGACCAGCCCGTTGCTGTCGGCGCCGATGTGCACGGTGCCGCGCTCACCGTTCGTGATCATCGGTCAGATGACCACCGCAGATCCCACCAGATCACCCGCGGGCACCGAAAGCGCTTGGGCGTACAGTCATCTCCCGCGTGGAATGTCGGACGACGAGGCCGGCACCCTACTCGCGCAGCGCATGGACGAGACACTCGAGGAGTACGCCCCCGGCGCGCTCGCCAACGTCGTCCATCGCAGTGTGCAGCTACCCTGCGACCTCGAACTCGCCGACGCCAATCTCGTCGGTGGCGCGGTCAACGGGGGCACGGCACAGCTGCACCAGCAGCTGGTGTTCCGGCCGATCCCCGGTCTGGCCGGGCCCCGCACGACGGTCGACCGGGTCTATCTCGCCGGCGCGGCCGCGCACCCCGGTGGCGGTGTGCACGGCATGTGCGGCGCGCATGCCGCCGCGGCAGCGCTGGCCGACCACGGCATCACGGGACGTCTGCGCGGACGGGTTCGGGGCATGATCGCGCACGCGCTCGCCGACTAGCGGGTTCGAGCGCTCGGGCGACATCACCACCGCAGCAGGGCACCATGGACGGATACGCGTATCCGTCCGCACCCGGGAGCCCCGATGCCACCGAAGCATCCCCCGCAGTCGTCGTACCGCAACGGCGTCGGCAGCGTCGCCCTGGTCACGGGCATCGTCGCGCTCGTGTTCGCGTTCGTGCCGATCGTCGGGGATCTCGTGACGATTCCCACGGGGATCGTGGCGGTGATATTCGGCTGGCTCGGGTTCGGCCGCGTCGAGAAGGGAATTGCGTCGAACCACCGCGAGGCGCTGACCGGTATCGCCCTGGGCACCGCGGCGCTGTTCGTCGTCTTCCTCGTCTTCGTCGCGACGCACAGTCCCGGCGGGTGACCGGCGGCGCTCAGGTGTCCTGCTCGACGAGAGGCGCGGTGGGAAACGGACAATCACCGCATACTCCGCCGGACGGGGTGCGGTAGAACAGACAGCAGCTGCGGCGACGTCCCGTCTCCGGATCCAGGGCGGCACTCAACCGGGCGTCTCGGCGCAATGCGTCAACGACGGCATGGGCATCCGGGCCGAGGACGTCGCCCGCACCGCGCAGGGCCGATGCGACGTTGCCCCACAACAGTCCCGGCGCCACGATGTCGCACCACGCATCGATCAACGGGACGAGCTGACCGTCGAGGACCTCCAACTCTGCCGGTCCGCCGAAACGCGGTTGCCGGATATGCAGGCGGATGGATCCGGATTCGTTGCACCACAACAGTTCCTGGTCGCCGAGGCTCACGCAGCGACCTGCGACGACGACCGAGCCGACCGCGACCGACCAGAGCCGTGCCGCATATCCGAAGAACACGGTCGACGCGGCGACACGAGTTTCGGTCACGCCCATCCGTTCGGCGGTGGACGCGACGAGGTCGTCGCGGACGGCAGGGTCACGCAGCGTCGCCGTCGGCTGCCAGGTTCCGTCGGGCACCGGTCCGGTACCCACTGTGAAGTAGGAACCGTGGTCGGCGAGCCTGTCGAGTGTCGTGGTTGCGTCCAGGTCAGGCATGTCCGATCTCCGCGTCGATGTCGGACGCCATTCTGCCGGACGCCCTGAAGGCGGTGGACGCGGCGACCGTGTGTCACACGTCGAAGAGACGGAACTGCGCTTGCTGGGCGCGTGCATCCGTGTCCTCGCGGTATCGCTCGGCCATGGCCTGCGCGAGCGATACGTCGCAACCGAGTTCCTCGGCCACCGCGGTCCAGTCGTGCCCTGCCTGACTGAGCTGCCACGCCAGCTCGTGCAACTGTTCGTCCATCTCCATCTCGCTGCCCCTCGCAGGTCCGGATGTGTGGTGCGCTTCCGGTACGGTAGCCCGCGCGGAACCGTTCCGGGCGGTAACATGCCGACGCAAGCTCACCGAAGTGCGTCCGAGGCTGTGCGCCTGCGGGTTACGATGCTGACACCCATCCACTCTTCCGAGGTGATCGGAGCCGGCATGAGCAAGCTCGAGAACTCACTGTCCGAGGACGAATACGTTCTGGTTCGGGAAACCAAGAAGTCGCAGATGGCGGATCTCGACGAGGACGCCCTGATCGACCTGCACAGCCGGGTTCGCCGGGCTCGCAACAAGTACGTGAAGTTGTACCGCCGGGCCGGAGCCGAGAAGGTGGACAAGAAGAAGTCCCGGGCGACGGGCCGGTCGGCGAACCAGCGCAACGCCGATAAGGCTGAGGTGTTCGAGGACGCGCTGGCCCGGGTGAGCCGACGGCTCGGCGCGGTGGCCCGGCAGTCCGCCGAAGCACTCAAGCAGGAGCGGCTGGCCCTCTCCCGGGTCGACTCCCCGGTCGCCGGCGACGGCGTCGCGGGCCAGGGCAAGGTGAAGTCCTCGGGGAAGATTCGTGTCGATTCGACGCGGGAGTCGTCCGGCCGCAAGAAGTACGAGGCATCGAGCATCGCTGCCGGTGCCCGTCGGCAGGCCAAGAAGGACAAGAAGAAGAGCTGACGGTTCCGGCTACTCGAACGCCGCGGCGAAACCGATGATCACACAGACGATCACGAAGTCGATCGCCAGCAGTGGCCAGAGGAAGCGGAGATAGCGGTCGTACCCGACCTTCGCCATCGCGAGTCCACCGACGACGACGACATTGGTCGGAGCGACCAACAGCATCAGGCCGTGACCCATCTGGAAAGCGGTGATGACCAGATCCCTTCCGACACCGGCGAAATCACCGAGCGGGGCGAGCAGCGGCATCGCCAGCGTCGCATGCCCCGACGAGGACGGGATCAGGAACGCCAGCGGAACGTTCACGACCGTCACGAGAATCGCGAACACGGCCGAGGACGCGCCACTGACCAACTGCTCCATTGCATTCAGGACGGTGTCCAGGGTTTCGGTGTTGTTCAGGATCACCGAGACCCCGCGGGCGAGCATGATGACGATCGCGGGTCCGACCATGTCTCCGGCGCCCTGGGTGATCAGAGAGACGGTCTTCTTCTCCCCCATGCGGGCGACGAGACCGACGAGCAGCGCTGCGAACACGAACAGCATCGCCAGTTCCGGGAACCACCAGTTCAGTTCGAACCAGTAGGGATCCGTTGCGGTTTCGTGGTACTGCTCGTATTCGGCGGGCCCGGGATCCGCGCCGAAGATCGCCGACCACGGGATCACCGCGAAGATCATCAACCCGAACGTGAAGACGGTGATCGCGAGCACCGATTTCTGTACGCCCGAAAGCTTCTCGTCGGGTGGCGGTTCGTTCTCTGCGGCACCGGGATCGATGTCGGTGACGGAGTCTGTTTCGGAGTCGAATCCGACGAGCGAGCGGGACGGATCACGCTGGACGCGGCGCGCGTAGCGCACGACGAACACGACGGCCACGGCGGTGAGCACGACCCACAGCAGCACGCGCAGGACGATGCCGTCACCGATCGACACTCCCGCCTCCCCGGACGCGACACCGATCGAGAACGGATTGACCGTCGAGGCCATCGTTCCGGTCAGGGCACCCACGATGATCGTTGCGGCAGCCACCATCCGGTCGTATCCGAGGGCCAGCATCAACGGCACGATGAGGGCATAGAAGCCGAAGGTCTCGACGGAGAACCCCATCGTGGAACCCAGCAACGAGAACAACGTCATGATGACGGCGATGAGCAGCCATCCCCGATCCCCGAGTCGCGCACCGAGTCCACTCACCGCGACCTCGAGGCTGCGCGTGGCGAAGCTGACCGAGATGAACGCGCCGAGCGCCATGATGAACAGCACCACCCCGACCGAACCGAAGAGCCGGCCGAGGTTGTCGGGATCGACGAATCCGCTTATCGGATCCTGTATTCCGTAGAGTCCGTTGACGGGGGAGAGGATCAGCTCGCGCACCCGCTCGCCGAACGTCAATGGCGAGTCGATCTGCTCGAACGAACCGGGTATCGGTGCGCCGTCTTCGTCCGTCGCGAAGCGGCCGGACGGGATCACCAGGGCGGCCAGCCACACCACGACGGTGACGAGCGCGAGCACCGTGATCGAGCCCGGGAACTCGAACTTCTTCTTCGCGGGTGCGGCGGATTCGGTGTCGGTGCTCATGGCTGCTCCCGGTAGCGGCGGGCGAACTCCTCGAAGAACAAGGCCTTCGCGACGACGGCTTTTTCGAGTTCGTCGATCAGAACGCGTTCGTTGGGACCGTGGATGTTGGCGTAGCCGTCGGTCGCTCCGAAGAGGAGTTTCTCGGCGCGCGGCACGGCTTCGTGCAGGGCCATGACGAGGGGGATAGAACCTCCGCCGGCCAGCAGTCCCGCGGAGGTGCCCCAGGCCTTCTCCAGGGCGCTGATCGCCGCGTCGAACGCGGGTCCACCGGTTCCGGCCGCGAAGCCGTTTCCGGTCTCCCCGGCGGTGACCACGAGTCTCTGTCCGAG
Organism: Rhodococcus sp. CX; assembly: GCF_015865005.1. NCBI lineage: Bacteria > Bacillati > Actinomycetota > Actinomycetes > Mycobacteriales > Nocardiaceae > Rhodococcus > Rhodococcus sp. CX. The sequence goes on along the minus strand of NZ_JADZGH010000145.1, from coordinate 16,889 downwards.
TGGGCGCAGCGCTTCGAGATGCCGGATCAGTGCGTCCTGCGCCTCCTCCGCGTCCTGCTCGGGGTGCACACGGAGGTTCAACGATGCGCGTGCCGATCCGGCCACCGCGTTGACGGCGCCGTCGACCGAGGGCGCGTCGAATCCGGTGACGGTGATCGCGGGGCCCGACCAGATCCGTTCGCCGAGTCCGCCCGTACCGAGAAGGGGACGGCCCTCGAGTATCTCGGCGAGATCGCGGAACTCCTCCTCCGTGTACGACGCGCCCGTCCACTCCTCGCGCCGGAGACCGTCGACCGCGACGTTGCCGTCCTCGTCGTGCAGGGTGGCGAGTGCGTGGATCAGCGCGAGCCGCGCGTCGGGTGCGGCGCCGCCGTACAGGCCGCTGTGCTTGTCGGCGGCGAGGGTCTCGATCGCGACGGTCACGGACGCGGAGCCGCGCAGTGCCACGGTCAGCGTCGGGGCTCCGGGGCGGACGCTGCCGACGTCGGCGATCACCATGGCGTCGGATTCGAACACTTCCGGCGCCTGCACGGGATAGAAGTCGAACGGGCTGCCCACCTCCTCCTGACCTTCGAGGACGATGCGCAGTGTCACCGGCGGCTTGCCGTCGTAGATGCGGAGTGCGCCGAGGATTCCGATGATGTTGGCCTTCGAGTCTGCGGTACCGCGACCGTAGATCGCCCCGTCACGCTCCTCCGGCTCGAACGGCGGGCTCTCCCACAGATCGGTGTCATCGGCGGGAACGACGTCGTAGTGCGTGTACAGCAGGACCGTCGGTGCGCCTTCCGGGCCGGGGACGGTCGCGACGATCACCGGCGCCGTCTTGCCCTCGATCACCAGGTCGTCGATCTGTTCGACGCCTGCGTCCCGCAACAGCCGAACGACCAGATCGTGCGCCTCGAAGAGCGGTTCCGGTGGATAACCGGCGGCGGAGATCGACGGAATCCGTACCAGCCGGCACAGATCGGAGACCAGTTCGGGCATGAGTCTCGCCGCAGCATCCTCGACGGGCTCGGATATCCGATTGTGGGAATCAGACATGCCTACCTCGATCCGTGTAGGAAATGTGCGACCCCCCGGAGTATGGCACCGAACCCGTTGCCGATCCGGCATTTTGGACGCAGTGGCCACCACCAGCCTCTAGATTCACCCTTTGTGAAATGTCATAGGACCGAACGCAATCGCGGTGCGCTCGAGGTGTGGTGGATCTGTGTACACTCGTAAGCACATTATCGCCGAACGTGCCGAACTCGTGGATCTGCTCCGCTCGCTGACGCCGGAACAGTGGGCGACGCCGTCGCTCTGCGAGGGGTGGTCCGTGCGGGACGTCGCCGGCCACCTGTCGATCGACGGCGTGCCGTTCCACCGTTATTTCCTCGCCGGCCTGCGCAATCCGTCCGCCGACCGCCTCAACCGGCACTACGTCGAGGCAGCACGCAACGTACCCGTCGACCGCCTCGTCGACGGATTGGCGACGTCGATCTCCGGAAGCTGGTTTCCCCGTTGGTTCCCGCGGCTGACCCTCGCCGATCATCTTGTGCACCAACAGGACATCCGCCGTCCTCTGGGGATTCCCCGGGCCATCGACGCCGATCGTCTTCGCCTGGTCCTCGACCGTCCGGATCCGTTCGCCCGCCCCTCTCGCTATATCCGCGGGCTGCGTCTCGTCGCCACCGACATTGCGTGGGAGCGGGGCGACGGCCCGATGGTGCGAGGCACCGGCGAAGCACTCGCGTTGGCGATGGTCGGCCGGCCCGCCGTGCTCGACGAACTCGAGGGCCCCGGTCTCGACTTGCTGCGCTCACGCGTCGAACGAGCCTGACCTGCGCCGACAGCGCCTGCAACGATCGCGGGTGCGGGCAACCGGCACGCGGTTCCTATTGTGTCGGCATGACGATTCGCCCCGATCTCCTGGACGTACTCGCACGCCGTGCCCTCACCGAGGACTCGGCGCGGCCCGACGCCGTCGAGAAACTGCACGCTCGCGGCGGGACCACCGCCCGAGAACACATCGCGCGCATCGTCGATCCGGGCAGCTTCGTCGAGTACGGCCGCTTCGTCACCGCGGCGCAGGAAGCGCACCGCAGCATGGACGAACTGCTCGACCGCACGGTCGCGGACGGGATCGTCGGGGGAGTGGCGACGATCGACGGACGGCCGTGCGCGGTCCTGTCCTACGACTATCTCGTCATGGCGGGAACCCAGGGGATGCGCGGGCACCGCAAGACCGACCGCCTCATCGAGGTCATCGGCCGGCTCCGCCTGCCCACCGTGTTCGTCGCCTCCGGCGGTGGCGGGCGCCCCGGCGATACGGATCTGCCGCTGGTGTCGGCTCTGGACGTGACCACGTTCGCCGAGTGGGCGGCGCTGTCGGGTCGGGTACCGCGGATCGCCGTCGTCGACGACAACTGCTTCGCCGGGAACGCCGTCATCGCCGGCTGCGCCGACCTCATCGTCGCAACACCGCGTGCGTCGCTGGGCATGGGCGGTCCGGCGATGATCTCCGGCGGTGGGCTGGGCGACGTCGCCGCTGCCGACATCGGGCCGCTCGACGTGATGATCGAGAACGGGGTCGTCGACGTTGCGGTGGACGACTCCGAGGACGCGGCGGAAATGGCGTGCCACCTGCTCGGCTACTTCCTCGGAAGGTCCGAGACATGGTCCGCAGCAGATCAATCCGTACTCCGCGACCTCGTTCCCGAGCACGAACGCACGACTTTCGACGTCGCGCCCGTCGTCGAGACCCTGTGCGACGAGGAGTCCGTCACCGTGCTGCGGCCCGGCTTCGCACCCGAGCTGTACACCGCCCTGGGACGGATCGAGGGCCGCACGGTCGGGATCCTCGCGAACGATTCCCGCTACACAGCCGGGGCGATCACCTCCGACGGCAGCGACAAGGCCGCACGGTTCCTGCAGTTGTGCGACGCATACGGATTCCCTGTGATCTCGCTCGTCGACACCCCGGGCATCATGGTCGGCCCGGACGCGGAACGGACCGGGCTGGTTCGGCACGCGTCACGGCTGCTCGTCGCTGCGGCCCGGATCCAGGTGCCGTTCATCGGTGTGATCCTCAGGCGCGCTTACGGACTCGGCGCCCAGGCGATGCTGGCGGGCAGCACCCACTCGCCGTTGATGACGATCGCGTGGCCCGGAGCAACGATGGGCGCGATGGGACTCGAAGGTGCCGTGCGACTGTCGATGCGCGCCGAACTCGAGGCGATCACCGACGACGACGAACGCGAGGAACGGGTCCGGCAACTGACCGAGATGCTGCGAGCCAACTCCACCGGCCTCAACGCGGCCCGGTACTTCGAGATCGACGACGTCATCGACCCGGCCGAAACACGCTCTCTCATTGCTCATCTCGTAGAGGCCGCGGACGCCGGTGGGGGTATCTCCGGGAGTGGGGGTGCCGTCGATACCTGGTGAACCCCGGTGTGCCTTTGTGGCGGCCCTGACCGCCACAAAGGCACACCGGCAGCGCAGCTGCACCTAAGGGTAGTTGGGGTTGTTGAACGTCGGGATCTCGATGCTGATCGTCTGCAACTCCGACATGTACAGCAACACGAACTGGCGCAGCAGTTCGTCGAACGCCCAGTAGGCGTCCGGTGCGAGCGGCAACGGCAGCAGGCCTTCGCGCACCGCGATGAACGGCCGCCACCCGACGTTCAGCAGCGTGCCCCAGACCGGCTCGGGAGGGATCTTCAGCCAGTCGGCGATCCGGTCGCCGAGCACGTAGCGGGTCAGTGCCCCCAGGATCGGCCGGGTCAGCAACGTGAAGTCCAGTCCCGCACCGAGATCGAGGAGCATGTCGGCGAGCTTCAGCCCCTCCGGGGTCGGCGCCAGGATCGGATCGAGCACCTGCGTCGCCTGGGCTTCGGCGTCTGCCCACGTCGCGGGAATGTACTGGTCCTGGACACCGAGCATGTGCGCGCTGACCTGCCACGAATGCAGGAACGCCTCGCTCTCGTCCGCGGCGACCGGCACCTGCCAGTTCTTCAGCACGCGCATCACCGAGGTCGGGAGGCTGTGCCAGGTGACCATGATGTCGTGCTGACTGATGGGATATTCCTCGGGCGCCACGTCGATCCAGTGCGACGACTGCGGCAGCAGGTGCCGCACCCCGGCGTGCGCGAGACGTGTTTTCAGGCCCGTCACGATCATCTCGCCGTCGGGCAGATAGGCGTTGCGCGAACCGATGTCGTAGCCGAGTTTCGCCGTCCGCGAGATGCGGCGCTTCATGTTGGCGCCGCCCTTGGAGTAGTAGACGGCGACCGATTCCTTCGGGATGACGGTGCTCATCATGCCGCTCGCGAAGCCGTAGAGGACACCGAGATAGAGCCCGCGCTTGTCGTTGAATTTCACTGCAGTGGCGAGCTTTCCGACATCCGCCCATTCCGGGAGCTGTCGATGCCGCTCGAGAAAGGCGTGCAGGTCGGCAGGCAGCCCGGCGGGGAGCGGCTGCCCGTTCTTCTTCCACCCGCGCAACAGGTCGTTGACCAAGGGGACCTCACCGCGCTCGAACAGCGACGCGACCAGCGTGTCCGCCTCCTCATCCCACACCAGGTGAGGATCCGCTCCGTCGCCGGTACCGGGTATCGACCCGGCCGGCGACCATCTCCACGGACGAGCCTGCGCCGGGGTCGCCGCCGCGACCGCCCCGAGCGCCGCGAGCGCCCCTCCCGCTTTCAGAACGTTCCGTCTGCTCAAATCGGACATCCGCAGCCCCCATTGGCTTCGATGTGGCAATGTAACAGCAGCAGTTACCCTGTATCAGGAGAGCACATCGCCACGATCCTCACGGAAGATTCCCGGAATCCGTCCCGAAGCGTCACCCTGTAACAGGGTCATCACAGGAGGTAGCCGTGGAATCAAGATCGTCGACCAGGTCGGGATTGTTCAGATCGACGTCGCTTCTCGAACGCGCGTACAGCGACGCCGTCGAGCCGGCGGACGACCCCGACACGACCCGAACCCGTCTGCTCGATGCGGCATACGACCAGTTCTGCCGGATGGGCATTCAGCGGTCGACGATGGAGGATGTCGCCAAGCGCGCCAACCTTTCCCGCATCACAATCTACCGCAAGTTCGACACCAAGGAGGCCCTGGTCGACCAGGTGATCCTGCGGGAGTTCAGCCGGTATTTCACCCGGTTCATCGAAGAGGTCGCCGGCGCCCCCACGGTCGCCGACCGTGTGATCCTCGGCTTCGTGAGCTCACTGCGGACGATCCGCACCAATCCGCTCGTCACCGCGCTGATCGAAACCGACCCCACCTCGTTCGCCGGATCCATCATCGGTGCGAACGGCGAAATGCTCTCGGCAGTACAGATATTCGTTGCCGGGCAGCTTCGACGCGAGCAGGTGTCCGGCACCGTCGCCGCGGAACTCGACGTCGACCTGGTCGCGGAGATGATGGTCCGGATCACCGGCTCGTTCCTCGCTTTTCCCAGTCGCATCGTCGATCTCGACGACGACGCCGAACTGACGGCGATCGCACGCCGATTCCTGGTGCCCATGCTGCAGGTGCCGCAACAGGAAGCCGGCTGAGTCACCCACCGAAGCAAGGATGTTCCCACCCCGCCGCCGTCGGAAGGCCCAACCGTGCACCACACGCTCGACGAACTGGGTTACTACCTGCTGGCGGGGGCGGGCGGCGACGGGCCGAGAACTCTGGTCGAGGAGGCCCGCCGCGGGGAGAAACTCGGCTTCGGCACCGCGTTCATCTCCGAACGGTGGAACATCAAGGAGGCCTCGTCGCTGACCGGGCGGCGTGCGCGGTCACCGAGCGCATGCGCATCGCCACCGCGGCGACCAACCACAACACCCGGCACCCGCTCATCACCGCCTCGTGGGCCACCACGATGCACCGCCTCTCCGGTGGCCGGTTCACCCTCGGGATCGGCCGCGGCATCGCCGCTCTGTACTCCGCGTTCGGTGTGCCCGAGGTGACCACCGCGCAGATGGAGGACTTCGCGCAGGTCATGCGCAGGCTGTGGCGCGGCGAGGTCGTCGTCGGACATTCCGGTCCGATCGGTGAATACCCGCTGCTGTTCCTCGATCCCGAATTCGACGAGGACATCCGCCTCGCCCTGGTGGCGTTCGGTCCACGCTCACTCGCGCTGGGAGGACGGGCGTTCGACGACGTCGTCCTGCACACCTACTTCACACCCGAGACCCTGCAACGGTCGGTGGCAATCGTGAAGAAGGCCGCCGAAGAGGCGGGTCGCGACCCCGACGAGGTCCGGGTGTGGTCGTGCCTCGCGACCGTCGGCGACCACCTGCCCGAGGAACTGCGGTTGAAGAAGACGGTGGCGCGGCTCGCGACGTACCTGCAGGGTTACGGCGATCTGCCGGTGCGGACGAACAGCTGGGATCCCGCTGTGCTGCAACGCTTCCGGAACGACCCTGTGGTGCTCTCGATTCCGGGTGGGATCGACCACAAGGCGTCGGCCGACCAGATCGAGCACATCGCGACACTGCTTCCCGACGAATGGCTCGAACCCGCGGCCACCGGATCCGCCGGGCAGTGTGCACAGCGGATCCGACGCGAGTTCGACTACGGCGCCGACGCGGTGATCCTGCACGGTTGCACACCCGACGAACTGGAGCCGATCGTCACCGCCTACCGCGCGAGGTGATCCGGGCACGGTCGACCGGTCGTCCGAACGCACGACGTCGTCGACGACCGACCCCTGATACCGTCCACGCGGAGCAGGGGGAAGCACGCATGGACCGGCGGCCGCGAGCGACACGGTTCGGCACGATCGCCGTTGCCGCAGTCGCGATCGCCGGGCTCGCGACCGGTCCCGCCGGCGCATCCCCGCCGGAGCAAGACACCTGTCCGCACACGATCGTCTTCGGTGTCGGCGGCACCCTCGAGGTCGGCAAACCCACCTCGACCGTGCATCCGATCCTCGAGGGCCTGGCCGAGCGCGGCGCACGCACTGTACGGATCGACTATCCGGGGGAGATCAGTCCGCTCGGGAGCCACACGTACGACCGGTCCAAGGAGATCGGAGTCCGTGAACTGCACCGGCAGATCATCCTCGCCCACGCCGAGTGCCCCGGGGCGGCATATCGCGTCGTCGGTTTCTCCCAGGGTGCCGCGATCGCCGGTGACGTCCTCGCCGACCTCGCGCAGGACCTGGACCGTCCGAGCGATCTCGCCGGGGTGGTGATCGCCGACCCGCGCACCCCCGGCACCGGCGCGGAGGTCGTCGCGCCCTGTGCTCTTCCGGGGATCTCGTTCACGGGTGCGCGTGCTGGGTTCGGGACCGTTCCGGTCGCCACGGTTTGCGCCCTGGGCGACGCCGTCTGCGACATGGTCGACCCGCGCGCGGACTCCCGTGAAGCCGCGCGCCGCATCGAGCGCTACTTCGCGATTCATCAGCACTATGTGGAACTGACCGTCGGCGACCGTCCGTTCGTCGACGCGATGATCGATCTTGTCGAGCATCCGCGGACCGCTGTGGTCCGGATCGGCTGACCGCGGCTCGTTGGTGCCCGTCACCGCGAATTCGGTACCGTTCGAGACGACTCGCAACAGTGTGTGTCGCGTTCGGCTCGGCACAGCCGAAAGAGGGAGGTTCCCGTGGCTGGTGGTCTCGTCGCCCTGCTGGACGACGTCGCGCTGATTGCGAAGGCAGCTGCAGCATCCATCGACGACGTCGGTGCCGCCGCCGGTAAGGCCAGCGTGAAGGCGGCGGGTGTGGTCGTCGACGACACGGCCGTCACCCCGCGCTACGTGCACGGGTTCACCCCCGACCGCGAGCTGCCGATCATCCGCAAGATCGCGATCGGATCGATCCGGAACAAACTGCTGATCATCCTGCCCGTGGCGATGATCCTCAGCGAGTTCCTGCCGCAGGCGCTGCCGTACCTGCTGATCGCCGGCGGCCTGTTCCTCTGCTACGAGGGCGCCGAGAAGGTCTACGAAGCGCTCACCGGCGGGCACCACGAGGAAGATGACGCCACCGCGGCCGAGAAGGGGCCCGCGTTCGAGAAGACGATGGTCAGCGGTGCGATCCGCACCGACCTGATCCTGTCCGCGGAGATCATGGTGATCTCCCTGTCGTCCGTCGAGGACGAACCGTTCCTCACCCGGCTGCTGGTGCTCATCGTCGTCGCCATTCTCATCACCGCCCTGGTGTACGGCGTGGTCGCGTTGATCGTGAAGATGGACGACGTGGGTCTGGCGCTCGCAGGGCGCGACTCGAAGTTCAGCCAGAAGATCGGCCGCGGTCTCGTCGCCGCGATGCCCAAGGTGATGTCGGTGCTGACCGTGGTCGGGATCGCCGCGATGCTGTGGGTCGGTGGCCACATCCTGCTCGTCAACGTCGGCGAGGCCGGGTTCCACTGGCCGGCCGATCGCCTCCACGATCTCGAGCACTGGGCCGGTGAACTCGTGCACGGCGGGTTCGGTGGCGTCCTGTCGTGGACCGCGGGCACGGTGGCTTCGGCCCTCGTCGGCCTCGTCCTCGGTGCGCTCGTCGTGCTGATCATGCACCTGATTCCGAAGCGGAAGAAGCACGCGCACGAGGTCCACTGAGGCGGTAGACAGCTGCGCGCTGCCGCCCGCGCGCCGCTGTCTTCTCGCTCGGCGGATCCGGTTCGCTACGCCCCTGCCCGGCCGATCCCGCGCACCGCGTCGGCGAACGCCCTCATCAGTTCCGGGTCCTTGACGCCGCGGCTCGACTCGATGCCGCTGGACACATCCACACCCCACGCACCCGACGTCTCGACCGCGCGGGCCACATTGCCCGGGTTCAGCCCGCCGGCGAGGATCCACCGGCCCTGCGGCAGTCCGCTGCGATCCTGCCAGTCCCACGTGACCCCGGCACCGGCGACCGCACCGTCGACCAGCAGAAGGTCGGCGCCGAAGTCCTCGTCGAGTGCCTCGGCACCGCCGGTGTTCACGGCACGGATCACCGTCAGCCCGGCGTCGTGCAGCAGCCGCACGTCGTCCGCGGACCGCAGGTCGTGCACCTGAACATGATCGATGTTCGCGGCTTTCGCGGTCGCGACCACCTCGTCGAGCGGCATCTTCACATACACCCCGACCGCGAGGACTCCCGCGGGAACCCGCGATCGCAGTTGCGCCGCCTGCTCGACGGACACGCGGCGCGGGCTCTCGGCGAAAACGAAGCCGACTGCGTCGACCCCGAGTCCGACGGCCAGCTCTACCGTCGCCTCGTCGCGCAACCCACACATCTTGATGAACGTCACCGCATGCCTCTCGTCCTCGCGTGCCTTCTCATCGACGATATTGCAGGTGCCGGTCTCCGGCGAACACGATCCGCTTCGGCAGGAGCCACCCCTCGCGTAGGGGGTATCGGGACCACGCCCGGGGGCGCACGCTGAATCACACCAGCACCGAATCGCCGAGCGACCGGGAGGAAATCCTTATGCATCGAATCATCCACGCCGATGCACTGTTCCGGCTCGGACCTGAACAGACGTGGGACCTCGTCTTCGGCAACCGACTGCAGCAGTTCGTGGAGTTGTCTCCCTCCATCGTCGCGGTCGAGGACTACGAGATGCGCGCGGACGGGACACCGAGGTACACGATGGCGTTCCGCGTCGGTCCCATCACGATCCGCAGGATCTCCGACTATTCCGTCTTCGATCGACCGAACAGAACCGTCAACGCCGTGCTGGGCGGTCCCTTCGGGGGCACATACGAGACGGTCTTCGGTCCCGAAGGACCGGACACCCGACTGTCGTACCGCTGGCGAATCGAACCCAACACACCGGCGGCGCGAGTTCTGCTGCCGGTGCTCGCACCGTTGCTCGCCCGCGCGCTCCGCAAGGACCTCCGTGCAATCGCGAGCGCCGCCCGGGGTACGCCGCAGGACGAAACGCTCCACTGCTCGATGACCGAACTGCACGTCACCGCGGCGACCTTCTGAAGGACGGAGTGCCCTATCCCGCGGCCTTGCGCACGAGTTCCCGCAGACGATGCTCGATCTCGTCGTTCACCTCGAGCACCGCGAAAGCCGTGGGCCAGAACGATCCGTCGTCGAGGAGAGCATCCTCGTTGAAACCGACCGTTCCGTACCGGGTGTCGAACTTCGATGCAGGTTGATAGAAGACGACGACCTTGCCGTCGCGGGCATAGGAGGGGAAGCCGTACCAGGTCTTCGGGTCGAGGTGGGGAGCCTCCTCGGTCACGATCGCGTGGAGACGCTCGGCGATCTGCTTGTCGGCGCCGGTCAGCGCGGCGATCGCGTCGAGGCACGCCTGCGCCTCACGCTCCCGTTTCGCGGCGCCCTTGCCGCTCCGTCCCTGCTCGCGGAGTTCGGCAGCGCGCTGCTTCATCGCGGCGCGCTCTGCGTCGGTGAAGCCCGTTTCGTCACCGGTATTCGACGCCATCGGTTCCATCCCTTCGTAGGTCCGTAAGGCGGAAATTATCAGCAACGACCCGCAATCGATCCGCTTCTCGAGTATCTGCGGGTACAACCTACGCCCGCTTGCGCCGAGCGGCTGCGATCCTCTGTCGAACACGGCCGGAGCGACCCATTGCCTCCCCGAATTCCGCGCCGTATATTCGGCGTGGAATATTCGCTGCGGAAGCGTTGCCGGACCATATGGAGTGCGTGCGGCAGAGCCGAGGGGAGGCCACACGATGTGCGCGCAGGCGGATCCCACGTTGACGCCGATGGCCATCGCGGTCCTGGCGCTGCTGGAGGAACGTCCGATGCATCCCTATGAGATGTATGTATTGCTGCTCCAACGTCGCGAAGAGAACCTGGTCAAACTCCGAGCAGGCTCGCTCTATCACACGGTCTCCCGCCTTGCGGAGCGAAACCTGGTGCAGGAATTAGGAATCGAGCGGGCAGGGAACAGGCCCGAGCGAACCACGTACCGGATCACCCCGGCGGGTGCGGAGGCAATGCGGACCCGCATCGCCGAGATTCTCCGACTGCCCGTTCGCGAGTACCCGATCTTCCCTCTCGGTCTGGGCGAAGCGCACAACCTGCCCGCCGACGAGGTGATCGCCCTACTCGGTGAGCGCATCACCCGGCTCCGCGACAACCTCGAGGAACTCGACGTGATCCGCGAATGGGTGACCTGCAACGGGGTACCCCGTCGCTACTGGATCTCCCTCGAGTATCTCCACAGCCAGGCCGCTCACGATCTCGAGTGGCTGGAAGGACTCGTCCGGGACCTGCGCGACGGTTCGCTGCAATGGGAGGATGCCGGCGAGGCGGGGCATCGGCGTTCCGGCGGAGCCTGCGGTCTCGGTCACGACTGGGGAGCGGCACTGACCGACGAGGCCCTCGACGCACTGAGGAAGGGCGAGGCCGTCGATCACAACGGCTGACGAATGCGGAATCGGCAACGCTGCAACAAAACTCGCGTTGTTTCATCGATGGAGCGATCGTTCTTCGGACGAGGAATGGAAACCATGACACACCAACGAAATCCGTGGCTTGCGCTGACCGCGCTGGTGGTCGGGTTCTTCATGATCCTGCTGGACATGACCATCGTGGCAGTGGCCAATCCCGCGATCATGACGGACCTGCACACCGATATCAACAAGGTCATCTGGGTCACCAGCGCCTATCTGCTGACCTATGCGGTGCCACTACTGTTCACCGGCCGCCTCGGCGATCAGTTCGGCCCCAAGCGCGTCTACCTGGCCGGCCTGGTGGTGTTCACCCTCGCATCACTGTGGTGCGCAACGTCGAGCACGATCGAAATGCTGATCGCCGCCCGGGCCGTCCAAGGGTTCGGTGCCGCCCTGATGACGCCGCAGACCATGGCAGTCATCACCCGCACCTTCCCGCCGGACAGGCGTGGTGCGGCCATGGGACTGTGGGGCGGCGGCGCCGGTCTCGCCACGCTGGTCGGACCGATCCTCGGTGGCGTGCTCGTGGACTGGCAGGGCTGGAACTGGATCTTCTACATCAACGTCCCGATCGGCATCGTGGCCTTCGCTCTCGCTGCCTGGCTGGTGCCGGATCTCGAAACCCATCGACACAAGTTCGACGTTGCCGGCATTGCACTGAGCGGCATCGGAATCTTCCTGCTGGTCTTCGGAATTCAAGAGGGCAACACCCGCGATTGGGATGCCTGGACCTGGGTGATGATCGTCGTCGGGCTCGCCGTGCTGGTCCTGTTCGTGGTCAACCAAGCACGTAGCACGCGCGAACCGCTGTTGCCGCTGATCCTGTTCCGCGACCGCAACTTCTCGATGTCAAGTATCGCCATCGCAGCGATGGGTGCCGCCGTGACCTCACTCATGGTGCCCGCGTACTTCTATCTGGAAGCGGTGCGCGAATTCACGCCGACGCGAGCCGCCCTGGTCTTCGCGCCGATGGCGATCGTGACCGGCCTGACCGCACCGTTGATCGGAAAGATCTCCGACCGCATGCCGCCGCGGGTACTCCCCACCATCGGATTCGCGGTCTTCGCGATGACTGTGTTCGCCTTCTCCGCGTTGATGAAGCCCGACAGTCCGATCGTGCTCTTCCTGATCGTGGCCGGCATTGCAGGCCTGTCCAACTCGTGCATCTGGGCGCCGCTCGCATCGACGGCGACCCACAACCTGCCGATCCACCTGGCGGGTGCCGGTGCGGGTGTCTACAACACCACCCGCCAGGTCGGTTCGGTCCTGGGCAGTGCCGCGATCAGCGCGCTGATCGCATCGCGCATGGCCGCGCAGGGACTGGGCAACGCCCAGGTCGGTGAGGGCGGCGGAAGCGCGATGGGCAAGATCCCGGAACAGATTGCCGACAACTTCAGTGCGGCACTGGCACAGTCGATGCTCCTACCCGGCGCGATCCTTCTCGTCGGTGTCGTCGCGTCCGCGCTGTTCGTCGGACGCGGTTCGCAAGACCAGGATTCGGAGCCGGAGTCCGAAGCCACCGAAGCCGAGGTCGCGGGCTGAGCCGGCTTCACCGAGTACCGCGCTCCGGTTCATACATCACCCTCCCGTGCCCTGTGCGTCCGGTCCGCTCGCACCGTGGTTGCGAGCTTCGATGGCCTCCACGGACTTCTTGAATTGCTTTCCCAGAACGCGTGATCCGACGACGCCGAGCACGCCCGCGAGAACCTTGCCCTTGAGGTTCTTGCCGTCACGGACCACGACCACGTCCACGTCGGTCTTACCGCTCGGCTGCGGCGTCAGGGTGTAGGTGTGGCTCGAGGCCCCGCCCCACAGATTCGAATCGGTGGTCGTCAGCACGACGTGGTGAGGGTCGCTCCAGTCGTAGTGCAGGCGTTCCCAGATTCCGCTCGAGCCCTCGGTGACGTCGGCGTCGTGGGGGCCTCGGTTGTGCACCTCGAGATAGTTGTCCGCGCTGTTACCGAAGAGTTCCTTGCGACCGGGCCCGAAGTCGGTGAGACCGGCAATGAATTGCTCGGGTGTCGCGGTGGTCGTCTGGTGAAGGTGGATCGTGGTCATGGCGTGTTCCTCGATGATTGAGTGATCCGCTCCCGTCCCGGAGGCCGGGTGATGACCTGTCCAGCACACCACTGCTGAACACATCGCGAAAGAGGGTCCGAATCGCAACGCCTCGTGCCGCTCCCGACCAGGACGATCGGGAGACGGCAGGTATCGGCGTCCGGCACGGAACCGGACGCCGATACGGGTCACGTCATCTCGAAGCTGCGTCGGCAGCGCGGCCGAGATGGTGAGCGAAGAACCGCGCCGAGCTGTCGCGCTCGTAATCCGGGATGCGTCTACCGGGATAGGCGTGCAGCGCCTTCTCCTTCGAGGCGAAGGCGTCGAACAACGCGACTCCGGATGCGTTGTCGAATTCCTTCTCGTCCCACGGAATTCGGCACTCGACCGGAACGGTGACCTTCCTTGCCGCCTCGATCAGATCATCGTTCACGAAGACTTCGCCGAAGCTGAGGACAGCGATCCGGGGTTCGACCGCCGCCCACATCACCCCGGTTGCCACGCCCAGGTTCATGCCGCCGTAGCCGATCGGCGCTTCGACACCGATCTCGGGTAGTGCCTGTAGCGCGTCGAGGGTCGCCTGCCATTCCGGCACCGCACGCTCCGCCAGCGACATGTTGTACTCGGCGACGATCGGAGCGATCGGCTCGCCTTCCGTGCGCGCCCGATGGATGGCCTCGACCCACCGTTGATCCTGAGCGTTTCGTAGTCGGTCACCGTGGCCTGGCGCGTCGATGGCAGCGACGGTGAATCCATGAGCGGTCACGCCGTGGAGTGCGCCGGCCACCAGTCCCGGCGCCTTCTTGTGCATGCCGCCGGAGTGCCCGGACAGCAGCAGCGGTGCGCCTGAGGTTCCGGACGTGGGCGTCCAGAGCACACCGGTGATCTCATCCAGGGTGAATCGACGTTCGATGACACCGTTCGACGATGTCTCGGAGGTGAAGTGCATGATGCAGCCTTTCGGGGTTGCCTTGTTCAGGCGCTCCCGGCGATACCTGCATCGATCACCCGACCGCGAACACGAGTGGGAGCACCCACATGGTTGTTGCGTTCATGGGTCTCACCTCCTCGCGTGAAGTCACGGTCGGGCGCACGCTATCAATCCGAGCCGAAGCCCGTCCATTCAATTTTCTGCCCGCACACAAGGCTGAGCAGTTCCGGTCAATGAATACACCGAAGTGGTGATCGGTGCACGGATATTTCCGTACACCAACCACCACTTCAGGAGTAGATCGGCGGAGGCGCTCCGCCGGAGCGATGTCAGTGCGTAGCGACAGGCTGGTCGGCCTGCTCCACGGCAGCACCGTCCGTCAACGGGTAGACCGGGTACTCCACGCCCGAGAGGTACTGCACGGTACGCACCACCTGGCAGGAGTAGCCGAACTCGTTGTCGTACCAGACGTAGAGGATGGCGGTGTCGCCGTCGACGATCGCAGCGTTCGCGTCGACGATGCACGCCGCGCGCGATCCGATGAAGTCGCTGGACACGGCGTCGGTGGCAGCCGTGTAGTCGAGGTTCCGGCTCAGCGCACCGGTGAGCGACTCCTGGCGGAGGTGCTCGAGCACCTCTTCCTTGGTGGTCTCACGGTTCAACTGCAGGTGCAGGATGGCGACGGACACATCCGGCGTGGGGACGCGGATCGAGTTGCCGGTGATCTTGGCCTTCAGGTCGGGCAGGGCCTTCGCAACCGCCGAAGCGGCACCGGTCTCGGTGAGCACCAGGTTGAACGGCGCGGAGCGACCGCGGCGGTCGGCCTTGTGGTAGTTGTCCAGCAGGTTCTGGTCGTTGGTGAACGAGTGCACGGTCTCGACGTGGCCGCGCAGAACGCCGAACTTGTCGTCCATGGTCTTCAGCGGCGGGACGATGGCGTTGGTGGTGCAGGACGCGCACGAGACGATCTTCTCGGCCGGATCGATGCTGCGGTGGTTGACACCGTGCACGATGTTGGGCAGGTCGCCCTTGCCCGGTGCGGTGAGCACCACCTTGGCGATACCGGGGCGGAGGTGCTTCGACAGTCCGTCACGGTCGCGCCAGATCCCGGTGTTGTCGATCAGGATGGCGTTGTCGATGCCGTACTCGGTGTAGTCGACGGTCGCCGGATCGTTGCTGTAGATGAACTTGATGACGTTGCCGTTGGCGATCAGGGTGTTGTTCTCGGTGTCGACCTTGATCGTGCCGTTGAACTGCCCGTGGACCGAGTCGCGGCGCAGCAGCGAGGCGCGTTTGGTCAGGTCGTCACCGCCACCCTTGCGAACCACGACGGCGCGCAGGTTCAGGCCGTTACCCGAGCCGGCCTTCTCGATGAGCAGACGGGCGACGAGGCGACCGATTCGCCCGAACCCGTACAGGACCACGTCCTGCGGCTTCGGAGTGTGCGTCTGACCGCCACCGACCAGGTCGGCGAGGCTCTCGGCGACGAACTCGGGGATCGATCGTCCAGCGCCCTCGGCGTGGTACGCCGTCACCAGGAGGCCGAGGTCGATCTTCGACGGCCGCAGGTCGAGGTCGGTCAGCGCCTCGAGGAACGGGAAGGTCTCCTCGACGGACAGCTCGTCGCCGCGGATCTGCCGCGCGAAACGATGGGTCCGCAGAATGTCGATGACCGACTTGTTCACGAGGGAGCGGCTGTGAAGCAAGATCGTGACCGAGTGCCGGCGGTGCAGGCCGCCGATGATCGGGATCATCGCTTCCGCAAGCGCCTCTTCGGAGTTCCAATGTGCCAATTCCGGGGTGCTCACTGCGCTCCTCTGTCCTTCCGGCTCGACTGACCCGTCCGCAGGTTGGGTGCCACCCGGACGAGACGCACGTCACTCGCCGGTCAGCGTTCTGGATCGGTGGAACAGTTCGCGACCGACGCCGATTTCGACGTGTGCAGCGCCATCATATGAGAGCGCTCTTACAGGTCGACGCCCGGTAGCCGGAAACCGACCCTCGTGGGCCTGGTCGTCTCACGGGATGACCGGGAATCTCTCCCGGGGCGTGTCCCGGAAAGCACCCTCATGCCGATCCGGGCGGCACCGGAACCTTCCCGGAAGAAGGAAACCGGTCGGTACGAACCAGGACCGAAACGGGTACCCCACCCCGCCGGTCGACCGTTTCCGAACTCCCGCGCGCACGCGATCCTCGAAGAACCCGAAACGCTCCACCCACCGGGAGGCAAATGCCCGACACACCGGCCACGCTCTCACCCGCTGCGGTGATCGAACACGCGACCCCGCCGGCGCGCTGCCACGGCCTCCTGCGGACCGAAGACCGGTCGCCTTCGCCGTCGAATGGACCCCTACGGCGGCGCGGCACGGCCCACCGTCCCTGTTGATTTTCGGCACCGAGTGCCGTAACCCTGAAGAACGGTGCGCAGCTGTCTCCGTCCACTCGGACGACCTCGCTCCCACGAATCGCCCCCTGCCGGCAGTTCGTGGAACCAGGGTCGACAACTCGCCCCACCCCACCCCGACGGCGACCCCAGAAAGAAAAGAAC
>NZ_JADZGH010000144.1:20473-29971 GCF_015865005.1 Rhodococcus sp. CX | reverse complement strand
GAGATGTGTATAAGAGACAGGTTGCGCGGCACCCGGCTGTCGGTGCGGGCCCAGGGCCGGGCCTTCCCGGCGCGGACCACCCGGATGGACGTGTGTGCCACCCGCACCCGGACCGAATGGAAGCACGCGGACCGCGTCGATTCGCCGCGCCGACCGGTCGCGCTGTGAGCGCCCGCGAACCGGCGCGGGTGCTGGCCCTGTGGTGCCCGGACTGGCCCGCCGTCGCTGCGGCCGCCGCGGCGGACCTGCCCGCGTCGGAACCGGTCGCGGTGGTCGCGGCGAACCGGGTGCTCGCGTGCTCGGCGACCGCCCGCGCCGCCGGGGTGCGTCGCGGTCTGCGGCGTCGCGAGGCGCAGGCGAGATGCCCGGAACTGCATGTGCTGCAGGCTGATCCGAATCGTGATGCGCGGCTGTTCGAACCGGTGGTGGAGGCGGTCGACGCGACCGCCCCCGGTGTCGAGGTGCTCCGCCCCGGCCTGGTGGTGCTCGCCGCCCGCGGTGTCGTCCGCTGGTTCGGTTCGGAGGAGGCCGCCGCGGAACGATTGGTCGACGAGGTCGCCGCTCTCGGCGTCGAATGCCAGGTGGGGATCGCCGACGAACTGTCCACCGCGGTGCTCGCGGCGCGCCGCGGAACGCTGGTACCTCCGGGAAAGGGAGCGGAATTCCTTGCACCGCTGCCCATTTCCGATCTGGCCGTCGAGCCGTCCCTGGCGGCACCGGAACGTGAGGAACTGGTCGATCTGTTGCGTCGCCTCGGATTGCGCACGATCGGGGCCTTCGCCGCGCTGTCGGCCGGGGACGTCGCCTCGCGTTTCGGGACCGACGCGGTCAGGGCGCACCGCACCGCATGCGGACACCCGGAGCGGCCCCCGTCCGGTCGGACGCCGCCCCCGGACCTGACCGTCGAGCAGCGCTGCGACCCGCCGCTCGAACGGGTGGACGCGGCCGCGTTCGCCGGCCGTGCCCTCGCCGAACTGCTGCACGTGCGGCTCGCGGCGGCCGGGGTCGCGTGCACCCGGTTGCTGGTGGCGGCACGCACCGAGGGCGGCGAGGAACTGGCCCGTACCTGGCGCTGCGCCGAACCGCTGACCCCCGACGGCACCGCCGACCGGGTGCGCTGGCAACTCGACGGCTGGCTCACCGGACGCAGCCGAGACCGGCCGACTGCCGGCATCGAGGTGCTGCGGCTCGAACCGGTGGAGGTGGTATCGGCCGGTGCCCTGCAACCGGGACTGTGGGGCGGCGTCGGCGACGAGGACGAACGAGCCCGCCGCGCGCTGGTGCGGGTGCAGGGCCTGCTCGGCGGTGAGGCCGTCCTCGTGGGGGTGCTCAGCGGCGGCCGGGGCCCGGCCGAACGCATCACCCTGGTGCCGGTCGGGGACGAGCGGGTCCCCGCGTCGGACCCGGAGGCGCCGTGGCCGGGGCGGCTCCCGCCACCCGCCCCGGCCATGGTGCTGACCGTTCCGCCGTCGATCGCGCTGCTCGACGACGCGGGCGCGGAGGTCGCGGTGACCGAGCGCGGGTTGCTGAGCGCGGCACCGGCACATCTGCGGTGGGGAAGCCGTGGATGGCAGGTGGTGGGCTGGGCCGGACCCTGGCCGGTCGACGAGTACTGGTGGGATCCGGCCGAGGCCCGGGCGGTGGCGCGGCTGCAGGTGCTGCTCGACGGGTCGCGGGCGCTGCTGGTGATCCACACCTCGGGCGGCTGGAAAGTGGAGGGGGTCTACGACTGAGTAGGCTCGATGTCCGTGGAAACCGTGTTGACAGCCGAGCCGAACGGTGTGGCGATCGCCTACCGCGACTCGGCGCCGAGCGCTCGCGCCCACCCCGTTCCGGTGGTGCTGGTGCACGGCATGGGCGGTGACAGCCGCACCTGGGACCGCTTCGCCCGCACTCTCGTCACCGCCGGACGCCGGGTCGTCGCGATCGACCTGCGCGGGCACGGACGTAGCGCCCGAGCCGGGTCGTACCTGTTCGGCGAGTTCGCCGCCGACATCACCGGTTTGTGCGACCACCTGAACCTCGACACCGTCGACCTGGTCGGTCATTCGCTCGGAGGCCGCACCGGGTCGCTGATCGCCCAAGATCGCCCGGACCTGGTGCGCCGTCTCGTACTCGAGGAATCACCGCTGCCGCTGCGCGCCGGCGATCCCGTCCCGGAGATCCCGTCCCGCCGTCCGACGGTCGCGGAACTGTGGCACGCCACGAGCAGTCTGGTGCGCAACCCGCGCGCGACCATCGCGTTCGACCGGAGCATGACCGCCTCGGCCATCGAACAGTTCCGCACCCCGGACCCGCGGTGGTGGCAGAGGCTGCCGGACCTCGCCGCGCCGACCCTGTTCCTGCGGGGCGCGCGGCCCGGCAGCATGGTCGATCCACACCTGCTCGCCGAGGCTGCCGCGGCACTGCCGAATTGCACCCTCCGCGACATCGCGTGCGGGCACAGCATCCACCGGGACCGTTTCCGCGACTTCGAAGCGGCCGTGCTGCCGTTTCTCATGGACTGACCGTGCGGATCGCGACCTTCAACATCAACGGCATCCGCGCGGCGCAGCGGCGCGGATTCGAGGACTGGCTGCGCGAACGCGACCCCGACGTGGTCGCGTTGCAGGAGGTCCGTGCCCCGGCCGCTGCGATTCCGCCCGGCGTCTTCGGCAAGTACCACTTCGCCTACGACGAGGGCACTCTCGCCGGCCGCAACGGCGTCGGCATCCTGACCGCGCAGCCACCGGCCGCGGTGCGCACCTGGAGCGGGACCGCGTTGCTGCGTGCGCCCGGCGAGGAACACCTCGATCGGGTCGATCTCGAACGGGTGCCGTTGGCGCGCGGGCTGGGGGAGTTCGCCGGCCAGGGCCGGTATATCGAGGTCGATCTGGCCGACGCCCCGCTCACCGTCGCGTCGCTGTATCTGCCGAAGGGTGGTCTTCCGGCGCACCTGCAGAAGCCGGGGCGGATGCGGGAGGCGCCGGACGGCGGCGCCCGATACGAGCGCAAGATGCGGTTTCTCGCCGCCTTCGCGCGGCAGCTGACGCGGTCGCGCCGTGCGGCGAAGGCGCAGGGCCGGGAACTGTTGCTGATGGGCGATCTCAACATCGCGCACACCCGGCACGACGTGCGGAACTGGCGGCGCAGTAATCAAGCCGAGGGGTTCCTTCCGGAGGAACGCGCGTGGCTCGATTCGCTGCTCTCGCCCCGCACCCTCGTCGACGTCGTCCGCAGCCGGTATCCGGGAGTCGACGGCCCGTATTCGTGGTGGTCGTGGATGGGGGAGTCGTTCACCAACGACGTCGGGTGGCGGATCGACTACCACCTCGCGACTCCGGGTCTGGCGCGCACCGCGACCGTGGGGGGTACGGACCGGGAACCGTCGGCGGATCGCCGGATGAGCGATCACGCGCCGGTCGTCGTCGATTACGACATTTGACGCGAACCACCCATTTCCCGTCTGCCGGAGAACGTGGTATTCATCTTTTGGAGTGGGATTCTGCCAGGGGGAAGCGGGTACGTGGTGGCGACATTTGTTCTGGTACACGGCGGTGGGCACGGCGGGTGGTGCTGGGGGCGCTTGGCGCCGCTGCTGCGCGCCGCGGGCCACGACGTCCACACCCCGACGCTGACCGGTCTCGGTGACCGTGCCCATCTGGTGCGTCCGGGTATCGATCTCGATCACCACATCTCCGACATCCTCGCGGTTCTCGAATTCGAGGGTTTGAGCGACGTCATCCTCGTCGGTCACAGCTACGGCGGCATGGTGATCACCGGAGTCGCGGACCGGGCGCCGGGAAGGATCCGTCACCTCGTCTATCTCGACGCCGCGAGCCCCGCCGACGGGCAGTCCCTCACCGACATCGCCCCGGCCCTCATGGAATTCGCGCGCAGCACCATCCGTGAGGTCGACGGTGCCGAACTCGTGTTGTGGCCGGTACCCGAGATGGGGCGGCTGTACGGGGTCACCGACCCCGACGATCTCGAGTGGATGCAGAATCGGCTCACGCCGCATCCGCTCGAGACCTTCGTCCAACCGCTGTTGTTGATCAACGAGGCCGCGATGCGGAAGATCCCACGAACCGACGTCGTCTGCATCTCCGAGCTGAGTGCGATCGAGGGCGCGAAAGAGGGCAGATCCGATGGTGCGCAACGGGTCTGGGAGATCGAGACCGGTCACGATCTGATGATCACGGAGCCGGAGGCCGTCGCCGAGATGCTGCTGAAGGTCGCTGCGCTCTGAGTGGGTCGCCCGCCGCCCGCAGCCGCCGATGAGGCGGACAGCCGCGCGCTGCCGGTCGTCGGCGTCTGTCATCCGGGCGCGCCGATCTCGGTCGGCCATCCGGGGACCGGTGCTTCGACGATGGGCGCCGTCGTGAGAACGTCGGGGAAAGGCTGTTGTGCGAGAGGATATTCCGCGCCGGAAGAGATCCGGGATGCCCGGGTGTGTCGCCTGCTCTCCCACATCTGTCGTCGATGGTCGAGGACGGCGAGCACCACGTCGTTCTTGTACGGAAAGGTTGCGTAGAGGCGTTCGAGGGAGTGGAGACTGAGTATTCTCTACGCAAGGGGCACCGTGAGGAATGAGCATTCTCCGACGGGGTGGGCCGAATGGTCTGCTCACTTCGCGTTCTGGAAAGGCGAACTCATGCCGTACATCACCGTGGGAACCGAAAACACCACCGACATCGACCTCTACTACGAGGACCACGGCACCGGGCAGCCGGTCGTCCTGATCCACGGCTATCCCCTCGACGGGCACTCCTGGGAGAAGCAGAGCGCCGCACTGCTCGCCGCCGGCTACCGCGTCGTCACCTACGACCGCCGGGGCTTCGGGCAGTCCAGTCAGCCGACCGTCGGCTACGACTACGACACTTTCGCCGCCGACCTGAACGTCGTCCTGGAAACCCTCGACCTGCACGAGGTCGTCCTGGTCGGATTCTCGATGGGCACCGGCGAGGTCGCTCGCTACATCGGCCGGTACGGCTCGGCACGTGTGGCCAAGGCCGCTTTCCTCGGGTCGCTCGAGCCGTATCTGCTGCAAACCGACGACAACCCGGACGGTGCGGCTCCACGCGAGTTCTTCGACGGCATCGTCGCGAAGGTCGAGAAGGACCGCTACGCCTACTTCACCGAGTTCTTCGCCGGCTTCTACAACACCGACGAGAACCTCGGTACCCGGCTGAGCGAGGAAGCGCTGCGCAACAGCTGGAACGTGGCGGCCGGATCCGGGTCGTACGCCGCGGCCGCCGCGCCGCTGACATGGTTCACCGACTTCCGCGACGACATCCCGAAGATCGACGTGCCGGCCCTGATCGTGCACGGCACCGCGGACAACATCCTGCCGATCGATGCCACCGGACGCGCATTCTCACGGCGGCTGCCGACGGCAGAGTACGTCGAGATCGAGGGTGCTCCGCACGGTCTGCTGTGGACCCACGCGGACGAGGTCAACGCGGCGTTGCTGTCCTTCCTGGCCGGCTGACCGACGTCCGACCACGAGCCCCGGTAGGTCGTGGTGGGCACTAGCATCGTGCGCATGGCTCTCACCGCATCGGATCGTCGGCTCCTCGGCTCGGCCGCGGTGTTCGTGGCGTCCCAGGCCAACATGGCCCGCGTCCTCGGATCCACGGCCCCGACCGTGGGCGCGATCCAGACCACCTTCTCGGCGGACAAGTACCGGAAGATCCTCGACAATCTCCAGCCCGAGGACCTGCAGCGCTACCGGCAGCACTACTACTGGGACATGTTGCATCCCTTGACCTTTGCGGTCGCATTGCGGGCAGGAGTGCGGTCGCTGGCCGAGCATCATCCGGTGTCGCCGGGCACCCGCCGTACCCTCGCCGTGGCGTCGGTGGCCGCGGCGGCGAGCGACTACGTCGAGAACATCGCCGGGCTGTATCTGCTCGACCACCGCGACCGCATCGACGACACCACGGTTCGTGCCGTATCGACGATCAGCGTCACCAAGTGGACGCTGGCGTTCGGCTGCTTCGCCTATCTGTCCCAAGGATTCCTGCGCGTGTGGACCCGCGCCGGGTTGCGACGTCTGCGCGGTGAGAAGGGCTGAGAAGTTCGTCCGGCAACTCGCCGAGGGCCGACGCTGCCACGGATGACCGCACCGGCGACAATGGCCGGGTGACCATCGCCGCCCCGATCTGCTCCGCGCTGTCCGTCCCCGAGGAGCCGCTGCCCGGCACCGCCGCCACGGCAGCGGGATATGTGTGCCTCGAGGTTCCCTCCGGGTGGGGTCGCGACGTGCTCGACGGCACCGCCCTCGGAACCGAGCTCGCCACCGAGCTGTCCGCCCGCGCCGACGCGGCGGGGGTGCGCATCCAGTTCATCCGCCGTCCCGGCCGCGACGTGGAGCGTCCGACCCGCACCGTGCTGATCGCCCGCACCGAACCCGGCAACACGTGGTGCGAACGCCTCGAGGTCACCGAGCCGGCCGAGCTGCTCGACATCGTGCCCCGGGTCGTCACCGGACCGGCGCCTCTTCTCGGCGCCGCGGTGACCGACCCGATCGTGCTGGTGTGCGCGCACGGCAAACGCGACCAGTGCTGCGCGGTGCGGGGCCGCCCGATCGCGGCCGTCCTCGCGCAACAGTTCGGCGACACCGTGTGGGAGTGCTCGCACACGGGTGGGCACCGCTTCGCACCGTCGATGATCCTGCTGCCCACCGGCTACACCTACGGTCGGCTCGACGCCGCGCACAGCGCCGACGCGGTGCGTGCCGCGGCCGCCGGCGAGGTGTACCTGCCGGGGCTGCGGGGACGCAGCACGTGGGCCGCGGCCGGTCAGGTCGCGGAGATCGCGGTGCGCGAACTCGACGCCGCTGCCGGTATCGACGCTGCCGGTATCGATGCCCTCACCGTCGACGAAGCAGCCTCACCGATCGTGCGTCACCGCGACGGCCGCGCCTGGCGCGTCGACGTCGAGCTGCACGAACTGCCGGCGCGACCGGCGAGCTGCGGTGCCGCGCCGAAGCCGGTGCGCCCGACCGTCGCGTCGAAGATCACCGCGCTGTAGCGGGTGAGATGCGCCTCACCCGAGGCTTCGGATTCGGGAGCGCGACCGCGATCCTCCTAATCTGAATGGTCGTGCCACGAGTAGACCTGCCGATTCCTGCCCCTGCTGCCCCGTGGCCGGCGATGGTGGGAGTACCGAGGCTGGGACGCAAGTGGCCCGGGGTCGCCCGCGCGGCCGTGACCGTCGCGGTGCCAGGACTCGCCGGTGTCCTCGCCGGCGCCGGACCGGTGTCCGCGATCGCGACGCTCGGCGCGTTCGCCGTCGTGTACGGCGAGACCCGTCCGTATCGGGTGCGGTGGCGGGCCGTGGGGATCGTCGGATGCGTGCTCGTCGCTCTGGCCGGTCTCGGAGCCGCCGTCGGGTCGGTGGTGCACAGCGCCGTCGCGGCCGGCGGATCCGCATGGTGGCCGATGCTCGTGGTGCTCACCATGACGGTGGTGGTGGCGTCGTGTGCGTTCGTCGTCGACGCCCTGCGGCTCGGTGCGCCCGGAGCGTTCCTGATGTTGTTGACCCTCGAGATCGCGTCGTCGCTGCCCGTGGCCGGGGTACCCGTGGCGACGATCGTGGGATGGACGGCGATCGGGGCGGTCGCCGCGCTGGCGGTCGCGATGTCGGGTGCGATCGTCCGGCCGCGCACCGCCGAGCGGACCGCGGTCGCCGCCGCGGTCGCCGCGGTCGAGGCCGTGTACGAGGAGAACTCGGCGGCGCACCGTCGCGCTGCGGTGCACGATCTGCACGCGGCGTGGCAGTGCCTGCACGACGCCGGGCTCGTCGGATCGGAGCATCCGCTGGTCCGGGCGCTGCAGAGCGCGCACGCACGGTGCGCGACCGTGCTGCACGGCGTCGATCACCACGAAGCCGACCCCGAGGACGACCTCCGTCCGCAGGTTCCACTGCACCGGCCGTCGGTCCGCTACCGACTCGCGCGTGCGGCGCATCCGGACGGTCGATCCGTGACGGTGGTGCTGCGGCTGCTCGTCGCAGGCCCCGTGGCCGGGGGAGTCGCGGTCGCGGCGGGACTGGGGCGGCCGGACTGGGCGGTCATCACCGCGGCGATGATCCTGCACCAGGGACCGGACCGCATCCTCGGCAGCTACCGTGCGGCGCACCGATTCGTGGGGACCGTGCTCGGGCTGGCGCTGCTCGCGGGACTGTCGCTGTTCGACGTGCGCGGGGCCGCGCTCGTACTGGTCTGCGCCGCGATGATGGCCGGCATCGAGGCGTATCTGGTGCGCAACTACGGGCTCGCGATGGTGTTCATCACCCCGCTCGCGCTGATCCTCGGAGCACTCGGCACACCCGCGGATCTGGTCCTGGTCTCACGGGAACGTCTCGTCGAAACCGTCATCGGTGTGGTCGTCGCATTCGCCGTGATGTGGGGTGTGCTGCCGCGGGCGCACCGCCGGATCCTCGTCGACGCGGACGACCAGGTCGCCGGAACGATCGACCGGATCGTCGCAGCCGACGCCCGCGAGCTTGCCGAACTGCGCCGCGACCTCGAATTCGACCTGCACGCCTCGACCGCCGCGGCGATCACTGCTGCCCACACCGAGCCTGCCTGGACCGCGCGGCGATGGGCGGAACACCGTCGCCTGCACGAGCGCGGCTACCGGATCCTGGCCGGCCGTTGATCACCGCAGCTCAGGACGCGCGCAGACGGGCCAGTGCCGCCTCACGCCGCTTCCACAGCACGGTCTCGTCCGCCACGACGATCACCACCGGCGCCGCTGCCATGATCAGCAGGCAGACGGGGACCGGAACACCCAGTGCACCCGCCGTGACGGCCGCGCCGAGGACCACCAGCGCGGCGACGGTCGTCCCGGCGACTCCGAGGTCGACGCCGACGAGCCGGCTGTACAGGGCGGCAAGCGCCACCAGGTACACCGCGACGGGAATTGCGACGGTCGCGAGCACCGTCATCGTCGAGACGTGCGACTCGTGTTCGAGGTGATAGCCGGCCACGTGCAGTCCCGCGCCGACCGCGGCCAGCGCCGCGAACACCACGATGTGCCCGTATCCCCAGCCGAACGAGCGCGACCTGTGATGGTGTAGCGCGTCGCCGAACGGGTACTGGAAGTACACCCACCACAGCCCGAACGTCAGCCCCACCCCGGCCAGACCTGTGACGGCGGCCGTGACGTCCCATCCCTGCAGGTCGACGACCGCCCCGAGCGACGCGACGGTTCCGACGATCACCTCACCGAGCGCGATGATCGTGAGCAGGCTGTACCGCTCCGCGATGTGGTGCGGATGCCACGGTGTCCGTGCGGTGCGCTCACCGAGAACCGGCCCGAGCAACTCGAGCACGATCAGCGGAACGGTCAGCAGGAACGTCTCCCACACCGGGACGTCGACGAAGATCAGCGTGATCCAGCCGAGCTGCGCGATCGACACGAACCCCGCATAGGTCAGCGCCGTGCGGCGCAGCGTCTCGTTCTGCTTCGCCACGCGCAGCCACTGACCCACCAGTCCGACGCGCATCAC
>NZ_JADZGH010000144.1:15403-20178 GCF_015865005.1 Rhodococcus sp. CX | reverse complement strand
CACCGAACGCGATGACGAACGTCAGGTCGAGCAGCAACTCGAGCGGGCTGGCGACGCGGAACGACTCGCCGGGATCACGACCACCCATCCGCCGGATGCCGTGCGGGGAACGGGGAGAGGGCGGCGTGTCCAAGAGATCTCCCGGGTGAGGGGGAAGGGGCGTGCCGATGATAAGCGTCGGCAACGCTCCCTTCGCCGGATCAGTGCCCGATGCCGACCTTCTCGTGCACCCGCTTCATCCACGCCGGCGCCCACCAGTTGGCGTCGCCCATCAGCTTCACGAGCGACGGCACCAGCAGCATCCGCACCACCGTCGCGTCGATGATCAGCGCGAGGATCATGCCGACACCGAGGAACCGCATGATCGACAGCCCGGAGATGGTGAACGCCCCGGTGACCACGATCAGCAGCAGTGCCGCCGCCGTCACGACGCGGCCGGTGCGTTCGGTCCCGAACTTCACCGCCTCCTCGGTGGTCGCCCCGGCGGCGCGGGCCTCGACCATCCGGGACATGAGGAACACCTCGTAGTCGGTGGACAGACCGAACACCACCGCCAGGATCAACACCACGAACGACGGTTCGAGCGGGCTCGCGGTCACCCCGAGCAGTTCCGCACCGTGACCGAGCTGGAACACCCAGGTCAGAACACCGAACGTTGCGGCCAGGCTCAGCGCCGCCATCGCGACGGCCTTCAGCGGCAGCACCACCGACCCGAACGCCAGGAACAACAGCACCAGCGTCGAGACCACCATGATCGCGAGCATCACCGGCAGCCACCGCGAGATGGCGGCGTTGCCGTCGTCGACCATCGCCCGGCCGCCACCGACGAGCAGTTCGGTGCCGGCCGGCGCATCGACCGCCCGCAACTCGTGGACGATGTCGCCGGCCCGGGCGGTGCCGTCGACACCCTGCGCATACAGGGCCTGCACCACCGTCACGTCGCCGTTCGAGGCGACCGTCAACGCCTGGGCGATGCCGTCCACCCGGGCCGCCGCGCGGGACACCTCGCCGACCGCGGTCGTGGACGGCGGGCCACCGTCGCTTCCTCGCACCAGGAGCGTGGCGCCGTTACCGGTAGACGGGAAGTCGTCGAGCAACGCCTGGGTCGCCACGCGCGCCGGGGCGTTCTCCGGAAGAGCCGTGTACTCGACCTCCCCGAACGAGGCGCGCAGCACCGGGAACGCCAGCACGAGCAGACCCGCGACGATCGCGACGGCGATGACCGCGGGCCTCCGCATCACCCCGACGACCACCGAACCCCAGAAACGCCGGGCCCGCGCCTCACCGCGATGAGCGGCGTTCTTGCTCCACGTCAGCGAGTTGATCCGTGACCCGAGGATGGCGAGCAGCGCGGGGATCGCGGTCAGCGCGAGCACAGCCGCACTCAGGACCGCTGCGATCGCGCCGAGACCGAGGGATCGCAGCACCGCCTGCGGGAACACGAGCATCCCGGCGAACGCGCAGATCAGCAGCAGCCCGGAGAACATGACCGTTCGGCCCGCGGTGAGGACGGTGCGTCGGGTCGCCGCCGCCGTGTCGGCGCCGCCCTCGAGTTCCTCGCGGAATCGGCTGACGATGAACAGTCCGTAGTCGATGGCCAGGCCGAGACCGATCAGAGAGGTGACGTTCAGGGCGAACGAGCTCACATCGGTGACCATCGTGAGCAGGCGCAGCGTCGCGAGCGCGCTGAGCACGGCGAGGACACCGACGAACACCGGGACGGCGGCGGCGGTGAGGCCACCGAAGATGATCACCAGCAGGACGAGGGTGATCGGGATCGCGATCGCTTCGGCGCGCAGCAGGTCGTGCTCGAGCGTCGACGTGAAGGCCACGGCGACGACCGAGTTCCCCGCGAACTGCGACTCGACGCCGGGAACCTCGAGCTTCGGCAACAACGAATCGAACGTGGCGACGGAGACACCCGAGTCGGGGGACAGGGTGATCGACGCGGCGACGCTGCGACCGTCCTTGGACAGCAGGAGCTGGTTCGCCGGGGGCGCCGTGGACCAATAGGTGTTGATCGCGTGAGTGGGCACCTCCGCGGCGAACCGGTCCAGCACCGCGGTGACGTCCGGTTCGATGTCGTCGACGGTCCGGCCCTCGGGGGCCGTGTACATCGCGATGATGTCGGCGGTCTGCGGACCGAAGTTCTCCTCGACGATCTCCGCGACCTTGTAGGACTCGCTGTTCGGGTCGTAGAACCCGGCCGACGACAGATTTCCGAACACGCCGGTGCCCCACGCTCCGGCCACCACCACGATCAGGACGGCGAGTCCGAGAACCCACCATCGCCGGGCGACCACGGTCGTGGCCCAGCGGTTCATGCGCGCTCCATTCGGTCGAGGTGCCGACACCCCGGCCGGGCGTCGTGCCTCCGCGACTGTAGTAGGCCGCACGGATTCGCCGTCGTGGCGGTGGAACGCGGTCGAAACGACCGTGAAGTAGGGGACCGGCACGCCCGATCGCCTCTCGGCGAAAGGCGCAACGCGGCTCCAGCCGAACGGTATTCCACGAGGGCAAATTGTTTTGAGCCCGGGGGATACGTGACGTGCCGATCCGAACGGGGTCAACGCATCGGACCGCGCAGGTATTCCCGGCGGTCGATAGGGTGCGCGTATGCGCGTTCATCTCGGACCGGACCACGACGAACACCTCGCCGCCGCCATCGTCGAGGGCGGCGGCACACTCGTCCCGCTCCACGAGGCCGAGGCGCTGGTGTGGCACGGCGACGTCGACGGTTTCCCCGAGCTCCCGGCGGGGGTGCGCTGGGTGCAGCTCGCGTTCGCGGGCATCGAGCCGTTCTTCCGGGCCGGGATCATCGACCCCGACCGGATGTGGACCAACGCGTCCGGGGTGTACGCCGACAACGTCGCCGAATATGCCGTCGGGGCGCTGCTCGTCGGACTGCGGCAGTTCCACGGTTCGATCGCGGCCGCAGCCCGGCCGGTGCAGCGGTGGCAGAAGCCGGTGCTGGACCCGCAGGTGCGGATGCTGCACGGTTCGACCGTCGCGATCGTCGGATGCGGCGGTATCGGCCGCGCGATGATCCCGCGACTGCGTGCGCTCGGCGTCGACGTGGTCGCCGTGAACTATTCCGGTCGCCCCGTGGAGGGAGCATCGGTGACGTTTCCGGCGAGCCGCACCGCCGAGGTGTGGACGATGGCCGATCACTTCGTGGTCGCGGCACCGGCGACCGCGGACACCGACCGGCTCGTGAACGCCGAGGCGCTCGACGCGATGCCCGACACCGCGTGGCTCGTCAATGTCGCGCGCGGCAACCTCGTCGACTCCGACGCGCTCGTCGATGCGCTGCGTGGCGGGAAGATCGCCGGTGCCGTCCTCGACGTCACCGACCCCGAGCCACTGCCCGACGACCATCCGCTGTGGACGTTCGACAACGTCGTGATCACCCCGCACATCGCGAACACCCGCACCGGGCTGAACGCGACGCTCGCGCCGACGGTGCGTGAGAACGTCGCCCGGTTCATCGCGGGGGAGCAGCTGATCGCACTCGTCGATCCCGCGGCGGGCTACTGACGCTCCGGGGTTACGGACCGTCACCGTCACCCGTATCTCCGGTCGGCTCCCGCAGCCACCGACGCCGGTGCTCGCGCAGCTCGTCTTCGCGGCGGGCACGGTAGTGCGTCAACGCCGCCGACAACAGATCCCCGAGATGATGCCGGTGATTGACCCGAGGCTTCTGCTCCGGGTCGATGTGCGGTGGCGGGATCCACTCCGTGCGACCCGGGTGCTCGGAGTTTGCCGACGCGACGCGGGTTTGCCAGCCGCCGGGCCCGTCGTGCACCAGTGCGTGGCAGGCATCGCAGGCGAGGTCCTCGTTGCCGATGTCGGTGAGCC
Organism: Rhodococcus sp. CX; assembly: GCF_015865005.1. Taxonomy (NCBI): domain Bacteria; kingdom Bacillati; phylum Actinomycetota; class Actinomycetes; order Mycobacteriales; family Nocardiaceae; genus Rhodococcus; species Rhodococcus sp. CX. Next base: position 16,320 of record NZ_JADZGH010000144.1, on the reverse strand, counting down.
CGCCGTCCTTCCACTCTCTGATGTGATGCACCGCCGTGAGTGTCGCCGGTGCATCGCAGCCCGGGCGGGTGCACCCGCCGGACGCGGCGATCAATGCGAGACGTTGATCGGCCGAGGCGAGTCGTTTCGCGCGGCCGAGATGCAGCGGCCGGCCGTGGTGATCGAAAATCGCCAGCACCGGATGCGCGGTCTCGGCCATCCGCAGCGCGTCCCGGATGGGCACCAGCCCACCGGAGGCGGTGGTCACGATGCCGGTCGCGTCTTCGAGTTGCCTGACGGTCATGGTCAGGATCGCGGTCACCGGCAATCCCCGGTGGCTGCCGAGCACACCCGACGACAAGATCTGCCGCAGGGCGACTTTCAGTCCGTCGTGGTTGCGTTGCACCGCGGTGCGGGTGTCGCGGGCGGCGGCCTTGGCGAGGGCATCGCGGTCGAGGGTCTCGGATTCGACATCACCGGAAGGTGATTCGGGGTCGTCCGGGTTGTTCATGCCGGGGCGGGCGAGTTTCGCCAGGACCGGTTCGAGCAGCGCCCGGGTCTCGGGATCGATGAGCCCGGAGATCGGGGTCATGAGATCGGTGCCCTGTTTGCCGATCCGCAGACCTCGCCGTCGTTTGCGTTCCTTCTCGTCCGGCACGTCCCCGTCCGGATTCAGGTAGGCAAGCAGATGCGCGCCGAGTTTCACGAGATCGTCGGGCGTGACCGAGCAGGCCGCGTCCGCGAGGATCTGCTCGGCGACGGTGATCTCGTCGAATCCGACAGTGCGCGGGACCTTCCGCATGGTCTTCGCGACGGCCGCGACATGGTCGGGTCCGATCGTCCCGTCCCGCACCGCGGCCGCGGTGGCGGGCAGGTCCGGCTCGAGGCCGCCGCCGTCGACGGCGTGCCACACCCCCACCTTCCTCGCGCCCTTGACG
>NZ_JADZGH010000144.1:14666-15302 GCF_015865005.1 Rhodococcus sp. CX | reverse complement strand
CACCCGAGGTCTTCCGGGACCCGCCGTTCGACGGCCTCGACGATCGCCCGATGGCCGACGGCAGTGGCCCTGCGCAGGACGGTTTCGAAGCGCTGGAGGAACTCGACCAGGTCGTCGTTCGACAGGCCGGTCAGGTCGTCCTCGAGCAGGCCGTCCACCGCGGCGTCGAGGGCGGCCAGCCGCGTCCCGACGACCTCCCCTTCGACGCTGTTCGAAAGCATGTTCGAACTATAGCGAGACCCACCGACATCTCGGGATCAGTCGTCCGGGCTGTGCAGTCGCACCGTTCCGCCGTCGAGGTCGACGCCCAGCGGATCGGCACCGGTGCCCTGGTTGTGCCGCGAGGTGCGCTGCCGCTGCTGTTCCTCGGCGACGTGGCGGTACGACGGTGACAACAGAGTCTGAATCTCGCCGAACGCTCCCATGACCGCCCCGCCGTTCACCGGCGGCTTGCGTTTGCGCCAGTAGATCCAGCCGCGACGCTCGGCGAACAGGGCGGCGCGGTCCAGAATCACGCCGGCCAGGACGACGATTGCGAGCCAGACAACTGCGGACATGCGGCCTCCGGATGCCGTTCTCCGTTCGGGGCGATCGGGGTATGAGATCGGAGAGTACCGCTCAGGGGCGCATACCCGC
>NZ_JADZGH010000144.1:0-14437 GCF_015865005.1 Rhodococcus sp. CX | reverse complement strand
GCGGACCGATCACGACGCTGGTGCCCTCGCGTCCGGACTCGTCGCGGACGAATTCTTCGATCGCCGAGGCGATGTCGTCGTCGCCGACGTGCCGGGACCACGGGGCGACTCCACATGCGCGCACCGACTCCGGTGGCGTTGTGTCGGGCGAGAACTCGGCGAGCAACGCGGCTGCGACGGTCATGATCTCCGTGGGGGTGCGCCAGTCCATTTCGGACAATTCCTGCGCCTCGTCGACCACGACGTGCCCGTATGTCCAATCCCGATCCGCGGCGGCACGTTCGGCGAGGTCTCGGGCGTCGCGTTCGACGAAGCGGTCCGCGAGCTCCTCGGCGTAGAGCAGGTCGGTGGCGAACAGGTGGTCCTCGTCGTCCATGTGATCCTCACGGTTCGTCATGAGGTCGAGAACCCCGGCAGCGTAGGCGGTTTCCCTCTTTCGCTCGGACTCGGCCGCGTCGACGGTGTCGACCGTGCCGAGGAGGTCGACGAGTTCGTCGAGCAGTGGCACGTCGGACACGGTCCACGCGTCGCCGTGCTCGCGCAGGAGCGCGTCGTCACCGCCGGCCGCCCGCAGCCGGGCGGGTGACGAGAACAGCTCCGACAACAGTGTTTCCGGTGTCAGAACCGGCCACAGGTCGTCGAGAACCCGGGTGAAGACATCGTTCTCGGCGAGTTCGCCGCGCAGGTCCTCGCGCAGGTTCTCCCACGCCGCGCGGTCGTCGCGGGACAGCCAGCCCCGGCCGATACGAGCGATCGCCCGTTCCGTCAGCGCCCATGTCACGACGTCGGTGAACACGGCCCGGTCCTGGTTGTGCGGAAGACCGCTCGCGCCGGCCTCGTCCCGTGCCCACCGAGCGATCTCGGCGTCGAGTCGCACGGTGACGTCCGTGAGTTCGACGAGCACCGGGTCCTGCGGCAGGCGCTGACGGTCCGCGATCGCGGCGGTCAGCACCTCCAGGATGGCCACCGAACCCTTCGATCGCGCGGCCTCGGCGGTGTCCTCGGCGGTGACGTGAAGGCCGGGCACGAGATCGCCGGTGGTCGCGAACACCACGTTCGTCTCGCCGAGCGACGGCAGGACGTGGGCGATGTGGTCCAGGAACGTCGGGTTCGGTCCGACGACGAGCACCCCGTGACGCTGCATCCGTTCGCGCTGCGTGTAGAGCAGGTATGCGACGCGATGCAGGGCGACGGCGGTCTTGCCGGTGCCGGGTCCGCCCTCGATGACCAGCACGCCCGGATGGTCGAGGCGGATGATCGCGTCCTGTTCGGCCTGGATGGTCGCGACGATGTCGCGCATGCCCTGCCCTCGCGGCGCGTTCACCGCCGCGAGCAGCGCGGCATCACCCCGGCCGCCGCGGTCACGACCGTCGGGGCGGCCGAGGACTTCGTCGGTGAACTCGACGACCTCGCGTCCACGGGTGTGGAACTGTCGGCGCCGCCGCATGCCTTCCGGGTGGGAGCCGGTCGCGACGTAGAACGGGCGTGCCGCCGGGGCGCGCCAGTCGAGCAGCAGTGGTTCGTATTCGTTCGTCCGGTCGAACATGCCGATCCGGCCGATGTAGGAGACTTCGCCGGTCGGCGTGTCGAGCCGGCCGAAGCACAGCCCGCCTTCCGCGACGTTCAGCCGCTGCACCTCCCGGGCCAGCGTGCGCACCTCGACCTCGCGATCCACGAGCGTCCCGCCGCTGCCCCGCAACGCGGCCGCATACCGCGCCTTCGCCTCCGCCCGCTCGGCATCGAGCCGCGCGTACAGGCCGGCTACACAACTGCGCTCGGACCGGAGCTCGTCCTCATACCCTCGGATCGACATGTGCGCCTCACTTCCCTCACCGCTGCGATCATGGGTTTCCGCTACGGCCAGCGATTGTGCGGCACGAGCGGGGCCTTGCCGCAAGACCCCGGGTGCGCTATACGTTGAAAGTGAGAGAGGCGCAGCGCCTCTCTTCTTCGTATTCGGGGGTTCGCGTCCGAGAGTCTTCCGGGACGGTCCGGTGATGGATCAGCCCGGATACGACGCGGTTGCCGACCTCTACGCCGATACCTTTCCCGCCACGTACACGACTCCCCTCGAGCGTGCGGTGGTCGCAGCCGGGAGATGCTCCGGATCGCGCGGGATCTGTACCCGGGCCTCCGTTTCGAACGGGACGACGCGCACCTCGCCTCCACCGATCTCGGCGGCCGCGGTATCGCGGCGATCATCGCCCGGTTCAGCCTGATCCACGTGCCACCCAGCGGAATTCCCGACGTGCTCGCCGGCTGGGCATCCAGGACTTCCCCCGGTGTAGTGGTCGCGGTTGCGGCACAATCCACCGACGAAGCGGGAGAGGTCGTCGAGTTCGATCACGCCGTCGCACCGGCCTGGCGGTGGCACCCGGACCGGCTCGCCGAGTCGCTCGCCGCCGCCGGTTTCGACGAGATGTGGCGGACGGTCAGCCGTCCCGACACCGGGTACCACCGGTTTCCCGAGGTGCATCTCGTTTCTCGTCGCCGCTGACCGGGACCGTCCACTACTCCGGCTCGACGCGGGACCCGACGGTGTGGACGACCTGGAGTTCGGGATCCCACGGGAAGAGCCCGTCGACGGCATCTTCCAACTCGCTCAACGGGGGTAGTTCGGCGGGACCGAGTACGGACACGGTGACGGTGTCGCCCTGCCACGCCACATCCGTGACCTCGGCTCCGGGCGTCGAGCCGAGCCACTGCTGCGTCACGTTGGAAACCTGCCGTGCCCACAGCGATGCGAGGGAGTTGACGACCATCGGCACCGCGACGACGACCAGCGCGATCGTGAGGATCACGTACGCACGGCGCCGCCCGGTCCGGAGACTGTCCTCCGCGGAGTAACCGGCGGCGACGAGCACGACGCGCGGTGATGATCATCGCGATCACGTTGGAGGCGAACAGGATGAACGCCCCTGCTGCCAGTGCCCCGGCTCCCGAGCCCAGGCAGACTCCGACCACGGCAAGTGGCGGAACGAGGGAGATCGCGATCGCAACGCCCGGCAGGACGTCGCCGACGTCGCGGCGTGTAATCGCGACCGCCCCGACGAGGCCGGTCGCGAGAGCGGCGGTCAGATCCATCAGGGTGGGGGACGTACGCCCGAGAACCTGCGAGTTGCTCAGCACGGAAGCCGGATTCGCCAGTACCTGAGCGAATACGACGCCGAGCAGGACGACCAGCACGATGCCGGCGACGATGTACAGCAGGCTGCGAACGATCAGGGATCCGCGCCCGACGGTGATGCCCAGTCCCACACCGAGTATCGGCGTGGACAGCGGCGCCACGATCATCGCGCCGATCACGGTTGCGGTCGAGTCGCTCACCACGCCCGCCACCGCGATCACGGCGGACAGTGTGAGCATCGCCCAGAATGCCGAACGTTTCGCCCCCGCATCACCGACGGACAGGTCCAGGCGGTCTTCGAGTTCGCCGAGGTCACGACGCTGGCTCGAGGGAATCACCAGGTGCAGCATTCACGACCTCCCGTCGGAGCCATCGCTTTCGGTTCCTGCCGAGTCGTTCGCCCCGGGAGGACGGTCGGACGACCGAGAATCCGACGTGGCGGTGGGCACAGAGTACGCCGGAACGCGGTCCGTCATCGAAGCTTCGGCAATCACCGGTGCGGCCACGAGCACCACCGCGAAGACGAACAGCCAGCCGATCCCGCTGAACACGATTCCGAGTACGCCGAAGTGCGCATACGAGTCTGCGATCACCCGCGGCATCACGATGCGGCTCGCTGCATCGAGCCCGGTGAGCAACGTCGCTGTGATCATCCCGGTGATCCACAGGACCCGGCCGGAGACGAACCCCACCGTCAGCAGGTAGGGGCATCCCGCCCACACGCACGTCCACAGGCACCACTGGCCGACCAGGATCAGGATCGGAATCTCCGACAGCTGGATCAGCGCGACGAGCGGAATCGAGCCGGCCACGACGAACAGGACAGCGAACCACCGCCAGGCATCGGGCAACCCGAGGCTCGGTGTGTGCCATACCTTTCCGTACATGCGGCCGAGAGCGCGCGCGAACGACGTCCCGCCGATCACGACCATGATCACGCCCACCACCCCGAACGCGGCGGTCTGCGGGATCATCGGCAGGGCGTCGCCGGGGTAAAGGAGCGAGGTGTCGATGCGGTAGCGGTCCTGCACGGTGCGTCGCACCACGGTCGTGTCGGCGACGATCGACGCGGCCATGAGCACCGGCAGTACGGACGTGAACAGCTGAGCGGCCAGTGTCATCGCCCGGTCCACCAGCTCGATCTGTGCCAGTCCCACCAGGGTCCGCTCGACGACGCGACCGACGGGATTCGACGACAGACGAGCCTCGAGAGCGAGGATCGCGGCGTTCTTCGGCCGAGGTTGCTCTGTGGGTCGAGCCATGCCGGAATCCTTCCGTCATCCCACGGGCCGAAGCCGAGGGCACGCCGCGCAGCGCGTCTTTCGGGCCGCTCGCGCAGTCCGAAAGACGCACCTACCTAACTGCTGCCATTGTGCGCGGCATCGACCTTCGCGATCGGTGCAGCGGAGACGGGGGCGGTGGCCGCAGCCGTTGCGGGGCGTTTTCCGACGGACCCGAGCATGCCGCTGATGTCGATACCGGAGGCTTCGAGTGTCTCGATCACGCCGGCGATGGTCGACGGGCTGATCCCGAGGATCGAACCCACCGACCCGGACACGCCGTCGGCGCCCCCGACGATCGAGATGCGGTCGATCTCGCCGACCGGCTTCGCGGCCGCGGCCGTCGCTTCAACCAGGGCCGCGAGGACGTCCGGCAGCATGAGCAGTTGCGCAGCGGCCGGGCTGTACGCGTTGAGTGCCGCCGCGATCTCCTGCTTACCGCTCGCTTCGGCCTCGAGCCGGGCGCGCAGACCGTCGGCTTCGGCCTGCTGCTCGGCACGCAGCGCGTCGGCGGCGGCCTTGCGACCCTCGGCCTCGGCTTCGAGGCGGGCCTTGATGCCCTCGGCTTCGGCCAGCTGCTCGGTACGCACCGCGGCGGCGGCGAGCTTGCGGGCATCGGCGTCTGCTGCACCCGACCGGCGGGCGGCCTCGGCCGCGGCATCGGCACGCAGGATCGTCGCCTGCTTCTCACCTTCGGCACGCGCGACCGCGGCCTGACGTTCCGCTTCCGCGGGGGCGATCACGTCGGCTTCGAGGGCCGCCTTCGCTTGTTCGGCGCGACGCTTCTCGACCTCGATGCGGGCCTCGACCTGCGCGGCTTCGGCCTGCTCCTGGGCGATCCGGACCGCCTTCTCCGCGGTGGCCCGTGCCAGGGGACCGGCCTGATCGGCTTCGGCGTTCTCCGCCTCGGTTCGGGCACGCAGCTTCGCCAGCTCGACGTCGCGGGCCTGGTTCGCGGCGGCGATGGCGGTGTCGGCCTGGGCCTGCGCGACCGCGCCTTCCTGCCTCGCCTTCGCGGACTGGATCTGGGCGTCGCGTTCGGCGTTCGCGGTGCCGACCGCGGCGTCCCGCTTGACCTCGGCGATCCGACGCTGACCCAGGGATTCGAGATAGCCGTTGTTGTCGCTGATCCCGGCGATCTTGAGGACGTCGACTTCCATGCCGATGCGGGCGAGGTCGCCGCCGGCCTCGTCGACGACGCTGCGCGCGAGCGTCTCACGGTTCGAGTTCAGATCCTCGACGGTCATCGTGGCGGTGATGCCGCGCAGCGAACCGGCGAGGATCTCGTTGATCTGCCGGCGCAGTTCGTCGAGGTCGGAGGTGAGGAATCGCTGGACCGCGGTCTGGACGGCCTCGTCGGCGGATCCGATGCGCACCAGGCCGACCGCTTCGACGTTCACCGGCACACCGTCGTTCGACAGGGCGTTCTGGAGGTTGATGCTCACGTTGAACGGTTCGAGCGACATGATGTCCACCCGCTCGATACCGGGGATCTTGAAACGGGCCCCGCCCCGCACGACCTTCGGCTTTCCGCGACCGGTGAAGACCGCAACCTCGTTCGGGGGGACCTTGATGTAGTTCCGGACATAGACGAGTGGCACTCCGACGAACACCACCAGAGCCACCACGACGGCGACCGCGACAACGATCATGTAGTCATCCTCAGTTCGATTCGGGCATGTGCAGACCGGCGTGGGGATCGTCCGGGATCGACACGACGTGCACGACCTGATCGTCGACGTCTCCGATATAGACGTGGGAATTCGCAGGCAGCGCAATCTCTTCCGCGGTGACGGCTCGGGACCGTACCCGGTTGCCCTCGGTGTCGGTGAACGCGACCTCGCCCCAGCCGCCGGGTTCGATCGACAGCGTGACGACGCCGGTCAGTCCGATGTACGAGAGGCGTCCGGTGTGGGAGTTGTCCTGCTGCCGTAGCAGATACGGCAGAAGAACACCTCGGGTCACGACGACCAGGACGAGCGCTGTGCACGCTGCGGCGACCGCAGCGGCAACGGATCCGAATCCGAGAAGTGCTGCGGTACCGCCTCCCACGCCGATTCCGAGAAGCGCTGTGGCGACGGTGGTGAGATTCAGGAACGGAAGACCGTTACCGGCGTCTCCGAGTTCCGATCCGGTTTCCCCGACCACGAGGGTCCCCACGACCCCCACCAGACCCATTGCGAGACACGCAATGTAGAAGATGTCCACCCGCCCCCCATTTCGCCGGTTCGCCGTCGACCTTACCGCAAATCGGACACCGACAGCTCTGCGGGCGGTCCGTCCGCCGGGCTGCCGGAATGACCCGCGGGCGCACGATCGCTAGTCACGTACCCAGCGAACCAAGGTCCCGACGGGTTCCCGTCGGATGTGCCCGTCACCGCCGAATCCTGCGTGCGCGTAGAACCGTTGCGCGCGGATGTTCGTCTCGAGCACCCACAGGTGGGCCGGTTGCGCTCCCAGTGCCGCGTCGAGGAGCCGCCGGCCGTAGCCGAGTCCCCAGTGGGAGCCCCGCACGTACAGCGCGTACAGCTGCAGGGGAGTCGGCGCGTCGGGTTCGTCGGGTGGGCCGCTCGTGGCGAAGCCCGCCAGGCTTCCGTCGGGCAGTTCGACGACGAGAGCGTTCGGTGCCCGGGTCCGCCAGGTTTCGATGCGTCGGGCGCGTTCGTCGGGATCACGGAGACCGGCCAGGATCGCGGGGTCGATCAGTCCCGTGTAGGCGTCGTCCCAGCAAGCGGCCTGCAGGTCGGCGAGAGCCTCTGCTTCGGCCGGAACCGCGCGGCGGATCACCTCGTCCGAAGCTCCGGGCATCGCGACCACCTCGATTCCGTGCGTGCGATCGCAGCGCTGCGCGTTCCTGCCGCGCGGCGGTACTCCCGAATGCTAGGAGTAGAGGAACGTCCGGGGAAGGTCTCCGGTGGAGCGGGTGGGGGTGAACCGGGTGGACGGCTTCTACGAACGCCGCGACGAAACGACCTTCGAGAGCACGCCGGCGACGGCGGGGCCGTGGGGGCCGCAGGCCCAGCACGCCGGTCCGCCCTCGGCGCTGCTGACCGGGGAGATCGAACGGCACCACGTCGCCGACGGTCAGCGGCTCGGAGGCGTGTCGGTGGACATTCTCGCGCCGATCCCGGTCGCGCCCATCACCGTGACCACCTCGGTGGTCCGTCCGGGCAGACGCACCGCCCTGATTCAAGCGACCGGTGTGGTGGGCGAGCGGCCGGTGCTGTCCGTCCGGGCGTGGCGCCTCGCCCGCGTCGACGACGACTACCCGGCCGTCGACCCCACGCCGCCGGTGCTGGACACCGATCCGGATCACGCGCAGGACGGAGGTGTCATTCCCGGGGCGAACACGGACGGGTATCTCGCTGCGACGCAGTTCCGTTTCACCACAGGAAGTTTTGCCGAGTTCGGGCCTGCCGCGGCCTGGGGACGATCCCTGTGCGCTCTCGTGGCCGGGGAAGAGCCGAGTCCCTGGCAGCGGGTGCTGATCCTGGCCGACTCGTCGAGTGGAATGAGCCTCGCGGCGCATCCGGGGCGGTTTCCCGCGATCAACGCGGATCTGCATGTCGTCCTGCACCGTGATCCGGTCGGTGACTGGATCGGCATCGATGCGGTCACCCACAGCATGCCCGGGCACGGCGCGGCGGCGTACGCGCGTCTGAGCGATACGACCGGGTTGATCGGCACGTGCGCCCAGACGCTGTATGCGAGCACCGTGCGGTGACGGGAGTCAGTTCGTCGCGGTCGCGGCCAGGGAGTCGATGGCTGCCTGCAGAGCGACCGTGGCGTCGTCGGCGACCTCACCGAGTCCCGGCTGGTCGGCGACCTGGACCATCAGCCGGGGGTTCATCGCGTCGATCAGTACCGTGCCCGGGTCGGCGGGATCGGCGCGAACCACGACGTTGCAGGGCAACAACAGCCCGATCTGCCGGTCGACGTTCACCGCGCGATGCGCCAGCGGTGGGTTGCAGGCACCGAGGATCAGGTAGTCCTCCATGTCCTCGCCGAGTTTCGCCTTCAGCGTGGCTTTCATGTCGATCTCGGTGAGGATGCCGAAACCCTGGTCTGCCAGTGCTTTCCGGGTTCGCTCGACCGCGTCGGCGAAGGAGGTGTGCAGAGTCGTCGACAATGCCAGTGCCGTCATGTGTCTGCCTTTCACTCGGTGTGCTCAGGCCAGTGCAGTGCTCGAGCGAGAGCGATGCTCAGGCCAGAGCGAGGAAGAGTTTTTCGAGCTCGGCCTCGGTCATCGGTTCCTTGCCTTCCCGGTCCGTGTCGGTCAGGCATTCCCGGAGGCCGGTCGCGACGATCTTGAATCCGGCGCGGTCCAGTGCCCGGGAAACGGCGGCGAGTTGGGTGACGACGTCCTTGCAGTCGCGACCCTGCTCGATCATCGAGATCACTCCCGCGAGCTGGCCTTGCGCGCGGCGGAGCCTGTTGAGTACGAGAGCGATGCTGTCTTCGTCGCCGACCATAGAAGTGTCCTTTCCTGGAACTGACGTCAGTGTACCCCCGGGGGTATCGATGGCGGGGTCAGCGTAGCGCGACGACGTCGACCAGTACATATGCCGCCACGGCGAAGACCAGGTAGGCGAACCAGTGGCGCAGCCGGTCGGTGTCCAGCCGTGTTCCCACCCGCCCGGCGATCAGTGACCCGGCGATCGCGGTACCCGCGAACGCGGCCGTGACGGCCCAGTCGATGCTCGTGCCGCTCAGGTGCGAGACCAGTCCGGCTGCGGAATTGGCGACGATGATCACCAGCGAGGTGCCGACCGCGACGGGCATTTCGACGCCGAGCATGAGCACGAGGGCGGGAACGATGAGGAAACCGCCTCCGACGCCGAACAATCCGGTGAGAAAACCCACCGCGATACCCGCCGGGATCGAGCGCGAAGCGCACCTGCGCCAGTTGATCCCGGATCCCTGGATGGAGCACGCGGTTCCGGTGTTGCCGTTGTCGACGAGCATGCGCGCCCCCGCGACGACCATCACCAGTGCGAACCCGATCAGCAGCGCCGGCTCGGGCAGCAGTCGCCCGACGGCGCTGCCGGCGAAGGTGGCCGGGATGCCGGTGGCCGCGAAGATTGCCGCAAGCCGCCATTGCACCTGGCGGGCACGCATTTTCGGCAGGGCACCCATTGCCGACGCGGCGCCGACGACGATCAGCGAAATGGGGATCGCCTGCTCGATCCCCATTCCGAGGCCGAAGACCAGTGCGGGGACCGCGAGGATGGATCCGCCACCGCCGAGCAGCCCCAGCAGTACGCCGATCGCGGCACCGAATCCGAGCGCGAGCACCCACGTCATCTCATGCCTCCCGGTCGCCCGTGTCCGTCGATTCGGTCAAGCGGGCGACGATCGTCCGGGCGTCACATGATGCGCTGCGGTTGTAGGGCAGCTTCGCCAACGCGGCGCCCATCGCGCAGGTGTTCGTCACCGCGGCGAACGCGAGGCCACCGCCGATGCCGGCGGCGAGCCACTTGAGCTTGGGGACGGCGACGCTGGCCAGAACCGAGCTCAGCACGAGGGAGCCGGCGACGAGCCGGACCTGCCGTTCGAGGTCCCAGCGCTGGACGCCGCGTTGCACGGGCAGGCCGGCGGCTTCCCATCCGAGCATGCCGCCGTCGAGGATGTGGACGTTGCACAGTCCTGCGACGCGCAGGGTCTCCTCGGCCCGGGCGGCGCGCTGCCCGGAGCGGCACACCAGCACGATGTTCTCGTCGAAGTGGGCGAGAAACTCGTCGCGGTGTTCCCGCAGCAGATCGAGGGGGACGTTGTAGGCGCCGGGAATGTGCACGGTCTCGAATTCGCTCGGTGTCCGGACGTCGACGATGCGCACGTTCTTGCCGGATTCGGTCAGCTCGCGCAGGGCGATCGGATCGACGGTGGTGGGGAAGTCGGTCATGCCGGCCTTTCGTGGGGTGAGGCGGGGGATACCCCCGGGGGTACTTGACATACCCTAGGGGGTATATGCCAGGCTGTCCACATCGACCCGGTGATCCCCCGGGAACCCGCAGGCACCAGCCACGGAGGAGTCCATGATTCTCGAGCAGTACTACATCGAGTGCCTCTCTCACGCGTCGTACCTGATCGGCGACGAGAGCACCGGCCGGGCCGTCGTGGTGGATCCGCGCCGCGACATCGCCGAATACCTCGACGACGCAACAAAATACGGATTGACCATCGAAGGGGTTGTCAACACGCACTTCCACGCCGACTTCGTCTCCGGACATCTCGAACTGGTCGAGGCCACCGGCGCATGGATCGGTTTCGGGGAAGCCGCCGAGACCGACTACCCGATCCGCCGCCTGCGCGACGGTGAGCGCCTGTCCCTCGGCGAGGTCGAACTCGAGATCCTGTCCACGCCGGGGCACACCTGGGAATCGATCTCGGTGCTGGTGCGGGAGCATCCCGGCGCCACACCGATCGCGGTGCTCACCGGTGATTCGCTGTTCATCGGCGACGTCGGCCGCCCGGACCTGGTCAACCTCGGCGACGGATCCACCACCGATCTGGCCCGGGCCATGTACCGCACCGTGCACGAGAAGTTGCTGACCCTTCCCGACGAGGTCACCGTCATGCCCGCCCACGGCGCCGGCTCGTCGTGCGGCAAGAACCTGTCGACGGAACTGACCTCCACCATCGGCGAACAGCGGGCCACGAACCCGTCGGTGCAACCGATGAGCGAGGGCGACTTCGTCGCACTCGTCACCGAGGGCCAGCCGGCTGCCCCGTCGTACTTCGCGGTCGACGCCGCGATGAACAAGCGGGTCCACCCGCTCCTCGCGCAGGACCGCACCATCCCCGAACTGACTCCGACACAGGTGAAGGCCGAACTCGCCGCCGGCACCCGCGTGCTCGATGCGCGCAGCGTCGACGACTTCGCCGCCGGGCACCTGCGTGGTTCGGTCAACGTCGGATTCGACGGTCGCTTCGCCGAAACCGGCGGCATGGTCGCCGAGGTCGGCGAGAAGATCGTGCTGATCACCTATCCCGGCGAGGAGCAGGATGCCGCCATGCGCCTGGCCCGGATCGGATCGGACGGCGCGGCCGGCTATCTCGCCGTCGACCGCGACGGGGTGTTCCCTGCGGAACTGGCCGAGCTGGTCCGGTCCGCTCCGCGTCTCACTGTCGCGGAACTTGATCGGTTGCTCGCCGCCGATGCGGTGACACTGCTCGACATCCGCAACCCCGGTGAGCGCGCAGGCGGCACCATTCCGGGCGCAATTCCAATCCCGTTGGCGCAGTTGCGAACCCGGATGGATCAGGTGCCCGCCGGAAAGCCGGTCGTGGTCCACTGCGCGGGTGGATGGCGTTCGAGCGTAGCGGCCTCGCTGCTGCGGGCCGAGGGCTTCGACGACGTTTCGGACCTGCTCGGCGGCTACAACGCCTGGGTCGAATCCCGCGTCCCCGCCTGATCACCGGGAGCGGCAGTCGCTCTCGATTCCACGAACTTTCGATCCCAGGAGGATGTCATGTGCTACCCCGTCACCTGTCCCCGCTGCGGCAAGACCGGCTGGGGAGGCTGTGGACAGCACGTCGACGCTGTCATGCGCTCCGTGCCCGCCGCCGATCGCTGCACGTGCGATCGGGACACCGCACCGGCTCGGGACCGGCGCTCGGGCCTGCGTTCACTGTTCCGCCGCTGACCCACGGGTCGGTAGTATCGCTGGATGGCCGGATCCTCACGGAAGCCCGGAGTGCTGACCTCGCAGGTGGAGGACTTCCCCCGCTGGTATCGGGACGTTCTGAACAAGGCGGAGCTGGCCGACAACGGACCGGTTCGCGGAACGATGGTGATCCGGCCGTACGCGTATGCGCTGTGGGAACACATGCAGGCGGCGGTGGATGCGCGGATCAAGGCGGCCGGTGTCGAAAATGTCTACCTGCCCTTGCTCATTCCGCAGTCCTACCTCGAGCGCGAAGCCGAACACGTCGAGGGATTCAGCCCGGAGCTGGCGGTGGTCACCCACGCCGGCGGCAAGGATCTCACCGAACCGGCCGTCGTGCGCCCGACGAGCGAGACGGTGTTCGGTGAGCTGATGGCCAAATGGATTCAGTCGCATCGTGATCTGCCGATGCGGCTGAATCAGTGGGCCAACGTGGTGCGTTGGGAGATGCGCCCGCGGATCTTCCTGCGTACGACGGAGTTCCTGTGGCAGGAGGGGCACACCGCCCACGCCACCGAAGAGGAGGCCGCCGCGTTCGCCCGCCGGATCCATCTCGACGTCTATCGGGACTTCCTCCAGAGCATGCTCGCGATCCCCGTCCTGGTCGGGGTGAAGACGGACCGGGAGAGATTCGCCGGCGCGGTGACCACCATGACGTGCGAAGCGATGATGGGCGACGGCAAGGCGCTGCAGATGGCCACCAGCCACGAGCTCGGCCGGAACTTCGCGAGCGCGTTCGGCATCACCTACACCGACACGTCGGGCAAGTCCCGGACCTGCTGGACCACCTCGTGGGGATCGAGCACACGGATGATCGGCGGCCTGATCATGGCGCACGGCGACGACCAGGGGCTTCGCCTCCCGCCGCGGATCGCTCCGGTGCAGGCCGTGGTGATCGCCGTGAAGGACGATGATCCCACCGTGAGCGCGGCATCGACGCTCGCCGATTCCCTCGTCTCCGCGGGTGTGCGGGCACGGCTGGATGCTCGCACCGACCAGGGATTCGGACGCCGCACGACCGAATGGGAACTCAAGGGCGTCCCGCTGCGGATCGAGATCGGTCCCCGGGACCTCGAGCGCGGCGAGTACACCCTGGTCAGGCGCGACACGAAGCAGAAGCTCGCCGTCGCCGTCGAATCCACGGTCGCGGCGGTCCGGGAACTTCTCGACGTGATCCACACCGAGATGTTCGCCGTGGCGCGGGCTCGGCTCGATCGGCACACGGTCGACGCTGCCACCGTGGCCGAGGCGCTCGAGGCGAGCGCCACCGGTTTCGCTCGGATTCCCTGGAACGCCCTCGGCGAGCACGGCGAGCGCGAACTCAACGCGCAGGCCGTGACCGTCCGATGCCTGCAGACGACCGACGGCACCGTCCCGGATACCGAGACGCCGGCCGAGGAGTTGACGGCGATCGTCGGCCGCAGCTACTGACCGCACCGTCTACCGACCACACCGCCGCATCGACGGGTAGTATCGAACACATGTTCGATTCGGTGGTGTGGTCGCGTGGGGTGGAGTAACGGCCCGCCCACGTGGGCAGAGCTGGAACGGGTCCTGTCCGGACGGCCCCGCCGCGACCCGGAGTTCCCCGGCGACGGCAGCGACAGTCCGGCCTGGTCGCGTACCCGTCCGGAATACGAGGCCCGGGTGCGTCGACCCGACGGACCGGTCGTGCCCTATGCCGAACTGCATGCGCATTCGGCGTTCAGTTTCCTCGACGGTGCTTCCACGCCCGAGGAGCTCGTCGAGGAGGCCGCGCGGCTCGGCCTCGAGGCGCTGGCGCTCACCGACCACGACGGGTTGTACGGCGTCGTCCGGTTCGCGGAGGCCGCTCGGGAACTGAAGGTGCCCACCGTGTTCGGCGCCGAACTCGGCCTGGACGACGCGCACCTGCTCGTCCTCGCCCGCGGTCGGGAAGGTTACCGGCGGCTGTCCCGGCAGATCGCCGCCGCGCACCTCGCCGGCGGCACCAAAGGCGCCCCGTGGTACGACCTCGACGCACTCTCCGACGCCGCCGGCGGCCACTGGCAGATCCTCACCGGCTGCCGCCGGGGCCACGTCCGGCAAGCCCTGGAGACCGGCGGACCCGACGCGGCCACGGCCGCCCTGCGCGAGCTGATCGACCGGTTCGGCGCCGACCGCGTCACCGTCGAACTGACCCGGCACGGACTGCCCGACGACGACGAACGCAATGCGGCCCTGGCTGCGCTCGCCGAGGCGCACGGACTGACCTGCATCGCGAGCACCGCGGCGCACTTCGCGGACCCGTCCCGCAGGCGTCTCGCCATGGCGATGGCCGCCGTCCACGATCGGCAGAGCCTCGACGACGCCGCGGGCAGGCTCGCCCCCACCGGCGGCGGTCA
>NZ_JADZGH010000143.1:0-9763 GCF_015865005.1 Rhodococcus sp. CX | reverse complement strand
CCTTGTGCTGCGCGACGAACGGCACCGCCGAGCCGATGTTCGCCGCGGCCGACGAGATCGACACCGCGACGGTGAGCACGTAGTCGACCATGAGGGCGCTGCCGACGGTCAGGCCGGCGGTCGGACCGAGATTGGTGGTCGCGACCTCGTAGTCGCCACCCCCGGACGGATAGGCGTGCACGTTCTGCCGATAGCTGGCCACGACGACGGCCAGCACGATCGCGACCATCACCCCGATCCACGGCGCGAACACGAAGGCCGACATGCCGGCGACCGACAGGACCAGGAAGATCTCCTCGGGCGCGTACGCCACTGAGGACAATGCGTCCGACGCGAAGACCGGCAAGGCGATCCGCTTCGGCAACAGGGTGTGGCCGAGCGTGTCGCTACGGAACGGCCTACCCAACAACAACCGCTTCGTGGCGGTCGAAAGCTTGGACACTCGCAAAGCCTAAGCCGTCGCACGTCCGATGGACCCCCGACCCGCTCCCCTGTCCGATATGGCCGAATTGTGGAGCCTGGATGCTGGTTGCACGCGCGATCGCCGCACGGGGCGGTACGGTTTCGGTTCGGCAACCCGGCGACCGCCGGACAATGGACGTTGCCGGTCGGGCGTAGCAGCGGAACGGAGATCGAGCGTGTTCGTGGTGGTGATGGGGTGCGGTCGAGTGGGATCGTCGCTGGCCGCAGCACTCGTCCGTCTCGGGAACGAGGTCGCGGTCATCGACCGCGACCCCAGCGCCTTCCTGCGCCTCGGTCCGGACTTTCCCGGACAGACGATCGTCGGCATGGGATTCGACCGGGATGTGCTCGTGCGAGCCGGAATCGAGCGCGCCGACGCCTTCGCCGCGGTGTCGTCGGGTGACAATTCCAACATCATCTCCGCGCGTGTGGCGCGCGAGACATTCGGAATCGAGCGGGTCGTCGCCCGCATCTACGACGCCAAGCGCGCCGCGGTCTACGAGCGGCTCGGCATCCCGACCGTCGCGACCGTCCCGTGGACTACGGACCGCTTCCTGCATGCGCTCGTCCGCGACGCCGAGACCACCCGCTGGCGCGACCCGACGGGGACGGTCGCGGTCGCGGAGGTGAGCCTCCACGAGGACTGGATCGGCCGTAACGTCACGGAACTCGAGGACGCGACACAGTCTCGGGTCGCGTTCATCATCCGCTTCGGTGCCGGGCTGCTGCCCGACCGCAAGACGGTGCTGCAGGCCGACGACCAGGTGTACATCGCGGCGGTGTCGGGCACCGTCGCCGAGGCGCTCGCGCTGGCCGCGAACCCGCCCGCCGAGAACGACTGAGAGGACCACGCAGATGAAGGTGGCGATCGCCGGTGCGGGCGCCGTCGGGCGCTCGATCGCGCGCGAACTCATCCGCAACAAGCACGAGGTCATGCTGCTCGAACGCAAACTCGAGCATGTCGAACCCGAATCGGTACCGGACGCCAAGTGGGTGCACGCCGACGCGTGCGAGCTGAGCCTGCTCGAAGCGGCCGAACTCCAGGACTACGACGTGGTCATCGCCGCCACCGGCGACGACAAGACCAATCTCGTGCTCAGCCTGCTCGCGACCACCGAATTCGCCGTGTCGCGGGTGGTGGCGCGCGTCAACGACCCCCGCAACGAATGGTTGTTCGACGAGTCGTGGGGCGTCGACGTCGCGGTGTCCACGCCGCGGATGCTCGCCGCCCTCGTCGAGGAAGCGGTCTCGGTCGGCGACCTGGTTCGCCTGATGACGCTGCGCAAGGGCGCCAACCTCATCGAGATCACACTCCCCGACACGACAGCACTCGCCGGCAAGCCGGTCCGGAAGCTGGCTCTGCCGCGCGACGCGGCGCTCGTGACGATCCTGCGGGGCGATCGGGTAATCGTGCCGCAGCCCGACGATCCGCTCGAGGGTGGCGACGAACTGCTGTTCGTCGCGTCCGTCGAGGTCGAACAGGAACTGCGCGAGGCGATCGGGCTCTAGGAGTACCCGGTTCCGGTCAGTTGTCGTCGCGGCGCGTCTCGCCGCCCGGCAACGAGGCGTCCTCGTCGGTGACGGCCGGTTCGACGATGCGATCGGCACGACGCACCGCCCACAGCGTCACCAGCAGCACGACCGCGGTGAGCGGCCAGCCCATGCCGATGCGGGCGACCGCGAGCCAGCCCGTGCGGTCGGCATCGTAGAGGTGGTTCTGCACCAGGTACCGGGCCAGGAAGACCAGCGTCCACGCCACGGTCGCGAGGTCGTAGGCACGCACCGCGTCCCGGTGGGCACGCCACCCGGTGCCCTGGCCGTTGAGCATTCCCCAGATCACGCCGACGAGCGGATAGCGCACCAGCACCGACGCCAGGAAGACCGCGCCGTACGCGAGACTGCTGTAGATCCCGAACAGGAAGTAGCCCTTGGCGTCACCCGTCCGGTGGGCGATGAACGCGCACACCGCCACCCCGATGAACCCCGAGATCGCCGGCTGGATGGGGGTGCGCTGCGCCAGCCGCCACACCAGAACGGCGGTCGCGACGGCGATCGCCGCCCAGATCGCCGCGGTCAGACCCCAAAGGCTGTTGACCGGGACGAAAACCAGGACCGGCAGTGTCGAGGACACCAACCCGCTGAAACCACCGAGTTGCTCGAGTACCGTCGGCTGCTTGCTGTCGCTCACTCCTACGAGGGTGCCACAACGGGGCACCGGCACCTTCCGCTCAGGGGGTGATGATTACGAGCACGCGCGGGCGGATCCCACCGGCCGCGCGCCGTCGCCGGGAGCCGGCGACCGAGGATCAGACTCGTTCGCGCAGCTCGTAGTAGGGGTTGTAGATGATCTTCGCGCCGTCGCGTTCTCCGAGGCGGCCGCGGACCAGGATCGTCTTGCCCGGTTCGATGCCCGGGATGCGGCGGCGTCCGATCCACGAGAGCACGACCGAGTCGGTGCCGTCGAACAGTTCTGCCTCGACCGTCGCACTGGCCGCCTTCGAACAGGTCTCGACGCTGCGCAGACGCCCGAACATCGTCACTTCCTCGCCTCGCGTGCATTCGGCGGCCTTGCGGGCTCCGGTCGCCTGGGACGACTCCGCGATCTCCTCGGCGTCGATGCTCTCGATGTCCTCGGTCAACCGGCGGGTCAGTCGGCGGAAGTAACCGGTGGCGGGTGCCATAACAGCGCTCCTGAAACGGGTGCGGCATGGATCGCATTCCGCACATAGGGGTCTCTGACGGCCACTGTAGACCGAATCGAGACCTACAACCACATCCGGTGCGGCACCCTCGATTCGCGTTCGGCACTATCTACGCATGGCCGATGCCGATCCCACTGTGTTCCCCACACGGGACCTACCTCAAACCGCCGGTGACCTGCCGTTGACCGCGGTCGTCCTGCCCGGAACCGGCTCCGACGCGCAGTTCGCCGACGCCGCGTTCCGGGCCCCGCTCGAGCGTCGCGGCATCCGCGTCGTCGCCGTGGACCCGGACCCGCGGCGCGTCGTCGGCAGCTACCTCGACGCCCTCGACCGTGAGGCCCGCACGGGTGCGATCCTCGCGGGCGGGGTGTCGATCGGCGCTGCGGTGGCCCTGCACTGGGCGGCACAGCACCCGTCCGATGCAGTCGGGGTCCTGGCGGCGCTTCCGGCGTGGACCGGCTCCCCGGAGGAGGCGCCCGCCGCAGCCAGTGCCCGGTGGACGGCGCACGAGTTGCGTACGCACGGGCTCGAGCCTGTGGTCGCGGCGATGGTCGAATCGAGCCCGGCATGGCTGGGCCGGGAGCTGTCGCGGTCCTGGCGTGCCCAGTGGCCGGACCTGCCGTCCGCGCTCGAGGAGGCTGCGGCCTTCCACGCACTCGACGCGGAGGCTCTCGCGGGCGTGAGGGTGCCGGTCGGGATCACCGCCGCCGTCGACGACGCGGTCCACCCGCTCGCCGTCGCGCAGGAATGGGCCGCTCTGCTGCCCTGCGCCGCTCTGACGACCGTCACCCTCGCCGAGGTCGGTGCGGATCCGGCGATTCTCGGCGCGGGCTGCCTGGCCGTGTGGGAGCGTGTAACCGCGTGACGAATACCCGCGATACCTCCGGCATGTCATTGACATCACAAGTGCAGCCGATCGACGCTGCCTACGTATTGGACGCCGATCGAGGTCACCACCTCGATCCGCTCAACTTCTGGGTCTTCGACTCCGGGGTCGGGACACCCCCGACCGCCGCGGAGATCACCGAGCACTTCCGCCGGCGTGCCCCGATCTACGCGGAGCTGAACCGGCGCTTCGTCGCTGTTCCCGGGCATCTCGACCATGCGTACTGGGTGGCCGACGATCTGCCGGTCGAGCAGCGGATCCTGCACGACGAGCGGGTGGGGCTGGACTGGCCGGCGCTGCTCGACGTTCTCGAGGATCTGGCTGCCGACTCCCTCGACGCGCGGGAGACCGCCTGGCGGCTCGACATCTTCCACGGCGTGCGCGATGCTCCGGGTGCGACGGGCCCCGCGACAGTCGTGGTGTTCCGCGGAAACCACTCCCTGATCTCGGGACCGATCGTCCATCCCCTGTGGGAAGCCTTCTACGGCCAGGGCACCGAACCGGTGCACTTTCCCGGCCTGGGACCGGTGGAGCCGCGCCTCAATCCCGTGCTCGCGGCGGCGCGGGGGCTCGCGCGCGCCCCTCGCGCGACGATCCGTTACGTCCGTACGATCCGCGCCGCGGTGCGGGACGCCAAGCAGGCGCAGACGGCCGGAGCCGCCGGATCGGCGCCCGCACCGGAGATCACCTCGACCCGGCTCAACCGAGATCCCGGTGACCGTCGGACGGTCCTGGTGCTGCGGCTGGGACGGGTCGGTTCGCTGCCCCGGAACGTCACGGTGACCGCGCTCGCGCTCACCACCATCTCGCTGGCCCTGCAGCGCTATCTCACCGAGACGGAGGGCCGGTGCCCGCAGGATCTGACCGCGTTCGTCACCCTCGCGGTCGGGGCGGCGCCGGAGTCGCTCGGGATCAACCGAATCGGCTGGACGAACGTCCTACTGCACCCGGGCGTCGACGCAATCCCGGAGCGTGCCGCCGCGGTCCAGGCGTCACTGATCGAGAGTAGAGAGACGGCGACGGCGGCCTCCTTGCGCCGGCTGACCGACGCCGCCTCGATTCCGTCGTTCGTGCTGCCGAGGGAACTCGCTGCGAGCCGACGTCGGCTGGACGCACGCCCGGCCCCGCGCATGCACACCGCGCTCACCAGCATCCGGGTGAAGAACACCACGCCGTGGGCGCTGGCCGCACGTCCGCTCCTGTTCGGTGCGGGATGCCCACCGCTGACATCGGAGGCAACGCTCATCCACGGGCTGTTCGGCCTCGGAGACGACCTCACCCTGACGGTGATCACCTCACCGGACGTGATGCCGGACGCGCAGCGCTACGCCACGCTGCTCGAGGAGGCCTTCGCCGACGTCCTGGAGGAGGTCCGGCCGGGAGTGTGAGCCGGAGGCGACGAACCCGGCGGATGCGCAGGTTGCGGCTCCCGCCGGGTTCGGAAGCCGAGCTCCGGGGTTCAGAAGCCGAGCTGCTGCATGGCCGAGCCGGACTCACCCCGTCGCGGTCGCGGCGGTTGCGGCGCGGGTGTCCGAGGCGGGGTCAGCGGGGCTCCCGGCTGCCGGCCGGGGATCTGCTGCCCACCCGGCTGCGGTGGCATCTGTCCCTGCTGAAGCCGCTGCTGCTGGGCCTGCTGCTGGGCCTGCTGTTGCTGCTGGGCGGCCGCAGCGAGCTGCTCGGCCAGCACCTTCGGAAGCACAACCGGGAGCGGCGTGCGTACCGGATGCGGATCGGTGCCGCGGCGGACGACGGTGTCGGCGACGACCGCCCGCGCGATTTCCACCAGCGGTGCGTTCGCGGCGACCGCACCGGACGGTCCCGCCACTACACAGCGGATCATCCAGCGGTACCCGTCCACGCCGATGAACCGCAGGTCGGCGTTCGGGGTGACGCCGTGCAGTTCACGACCCCAGGGGCCGTCCTCGATGCTCACGGTCGCATTGTCGTTGCGCAGTGTGTCTGCGAGCTCGCCTGCGACTTCGCGCCACTGGCCGGGCGACTTGGGTGCCGCGTAGGCCGTCACAGTGATCCGGCCGTACTGGGTCACCAGGTGCACGGCCTGCGGTGCGCCGTTCTGCGCCATCTCGACCTGGATCTGCCCGCCCGGCGGAATGGGCACGAGAACCGAACCGAGGTCGAGCCGGGTCGTGCCGATCGCGTCCTCACCGATGTCGTCGATGTCGAACGGACCGGTTCCCGGTGCGGGCGGATTACCGCCGGCCTCGTCGTCGTGCTCGTCGTAGTCGTAGGCGGCGTCGTCGACGTAGGTGGACTCGGCGCGGTTCTTCTTACGGCGTCCGAACATGTCACATACCTTCCTTGACGAGCCCGGCGTGCCCGCCGCTCGATCCGTATCCGCCCGCGCCGCGAGTCGTGCCGTCGAGTTCGTCGACCTCCACGAAATCCACGAGCTCGACCTTCTGGACGACGAGTTGCGCGATGCGATCGCCGCGCCGCAGTTCGATCGGCTGTTCCGGATCGTGGTTGATCAGGCAGACCTTGATCTCGCCGCGATAGCCGGCGTCGATGGTGCCGGGGGTGTTCACGACGGACAGGCCGAACTTCGCAGCCAGGCCGGACCGCGGGTGGATCAGCCCGACGGTGCCGATCGGCAGCGCCACCGCGATGCCGGTTCCGACCAGCACCCGCCTGCCCGGTTCGATGGTCACGTCGGAGGTGGTGCACAGGTCGACGCCGGCGTCACCGGCGTGGGCCCGACGCGGCACGGGGATTCCCGGGTCGAGACGGCGAAGCGGGATGGCTGGTAGCTCGGTCACGTGGACCGAGACTACCCGTGCAGGCGACTACTCTGAACGACGTGTCTGAATCATCTCGTCCCGGGGCCGCCGCCCGCAGCGCGACCGGTTCCCCGGCCTACTCCGAACGTCTGTGGGTGCCTCTGTGGTGGTGGCCCCTCGGCTTCGGTGTGGCCGCCTTGCTCGCCGCCGAGCTGAACATGGCAGCTCGCGCCCTGCCGGATTGGCTGCCCTACGTGGTCCTGCTGATCGTTCCGGTGTGGATCCTGTGGTGGCTGTCCCGGAAGGAGATCCGGGTGGTCGGCGGTGAGCTCGTCGTCGACCGCGCTCACCTGCCGATCGACGTGATCGCCCGCGGTGTCGTCGTTCCCGCCAGCGCGAAGAGTGCAGCCATGGGCCGGCAGCTCGATCCGGCCGCCTACGTCTCCCATCGGCCGTGGGTGGGCACGATGGCGCTGGTCGTCCTGAACGATCCGGACGATCCGACACCCTATTGGCTGGTCAGCACAAGGCGGCCAGCAGAACTGCTGGCCGCCTTGGGATGTGCGGACACCTCGAAGAGCTGACACGGCCACGTTCTCTCCGGGGACCGCGGGGCCGTGTCTCCCGCTGTCCCCGGCGCAGCCGTCAGGCCGCGCAGTCCCGGCAGATCAGGACGCCGTTCTCCTCGCTCGCGAGCCGGCTCCGGTGGTGAACCAGGAAACAGCTCGAGCAGGTGAACTCGTCGGCCTGCTTCGGAACGACCCGGACCGACAGTTCCTCACCGGAGAGGTCTGCTCCGGGAAGTTCGAACGATTCGGCCGTATCCGATTCGTCGACGTCTACGACCGCGGACTGCGCCTCGTTGCGTCGCGCCTTCAGTTCCTCGAGTGAATCCTCCGACACCTCGTCGCTGTCGGTTCGCCTCGGTGCGTCGTAGTCAGTCGCCATATCCTCTTACCTCTAGTCCTCGTGCCGATGCTCTTCCGGCGAGCCCTGTTGGTGCTCTCCGGCCAGGGCAACGCCCGACTGTCACGGGAAGTTCCCGCTGGTGGTGTCCCGGTCTCGGACATACCCGGGGCTTCCGTTTCCGAACCCTTGTGGCCGCCTCCCTCGACGACCGGGCCGCCGAACAATAGCCGACGGAGAGGCGAATTTCTCAACCGTTTCGGGCGTGTGCGCGAATTGACGATCAATTGTCATCAACACCACAGCAACTCGAGACATTCCTGGGGCCGACCGCCTCCTCGTGACACGCGGGTGCGACCTCTACAGTGATGTCCGCACCCCACACAGAACGACGAGAGGCAGGGCGGCGTGGTTTCCCTGATCACCGAGGGCAGCGCGACGGACAAGCGCGGCCGGCCCTTCGTCCGGCGACGCACGGCCCCGGTCGCCGTCCTGTTCGCGATCCTGGCGGCGATCACGATGGTGGTCTGGATCTCGGTGTTCTCGTCGTCGGAGCCGGACACGACGACGGTCGCGTGCAATGCCCCGCCGACCGCGGCGACCGAACCGGGCGGGCCCGAGCCGGCGCCGCTCGGGGAGGTCGTGAGCCGCTCGACGCTGCTCGACGTGGAACCCGCCCCGGTGGCCGCGACCCGGGTGCGCGTGTTCAACGCCAACGGCGAACGTGGTCAGGCCACGCACGTCGCGGCCCAGCTCGGTGACTACGGCTTCGCGAGCGCTCCCGACGTGCAGGCCGGCAACGACCCGGTCTACGTCGATCAGAACATGCAGTGCCACGGTCAGATCCGGTTCGGTCCCGACGGGCTCGCCGCCGCCAGCACCGTCTGGCTGGTCGCGCCGTGTGCCGAACTGATCCAGGACACCCGCACCGACGACACCGTCGACCTGGCGCTGGGCACCTACTCGCGCGAGATCTCCCCCAACGCCGACGCCGAGGAGGTCCTGCAGGCACTGCGGGAGGCGCCGGTCGACGGGCAGACCGCTCCGCTGGACATCGATCTGCTCGCCGCCGCACGCACGGCACGCTGCTGAGCGCTACCCCCGCCGGGACGTGATCGGAGCGTCGGCTCCGATCTCGGTCAGCATGGCCAGGAACTCCTCGGCGATGCCCGGAGCGGCCGCCACGGTGAGTTCCCCGTCGGTACCGAACCCGGCGGGCAGCCGGAGCGACGCTCCCGCCTCCGCAGCGACGAGCGCACCGGCCGCCCAGTCCCACGGATTCAGCCCGTGCTCGTAGTGGGCGTCGAGCCGGCCCGCCGCGACCATGCACAGGTCGAGCGCGGCGGCGCCGATCCTCCGGATGTCGCGCACCCGTGGCAGCAACTCGGCGACGAGCCGGCCCTGGTGGGCCCTGCGGTCGGCGTCGTAGGAGAACCCCGTCGCCACGAGGGCCAGCCGCACGTCGGTGACCGGCGTGCAGCGCAGGGTCGTGACGATGCCGTCCGCGGTGGTCAGCGTGGCTCCGCCACCGGCCGCCGCCGAGTACGTGTCGCCCGTGGTCACGTCGACGACCGCCCCGGCGACCGAACGTCCGTCGATCTGCGCGGCCACCGACACCGCGAACGCCGGGATCCCGTACAGGAAGTTCACCGTGCCGTCGACGGGGTCGACGACCCACCGCACACGGAACTCGCCCGTCGCGGCATCGCCGCCGCCTTCCTCACCCAGGAATCCGTCGCCCGGGCGCAGCTGCGTCAGCCGTCGGCGGATCAGATCCTCGCTCTCGGTGTCCGCGATCGTGACGGGATCGGTGATCGTCGACTTCGTCCGGACCGCACCGGCCTCGGCGGCGGGATCCGACCCGAACAGTTCGCGTCGGCGGGCACGGACGTGGGTGGCGGCTTCCACCGCCACCGCCACCGCCACCGCGCGCAGCGCCTCGTGATCGCCGGAGTCGGCCGCGTCGGTGACATCGGGGACGCGGAGGGCGTCCGGTGGCTGGAATTCGCTCACCCGCCCATCCGAACACACGCCACGCCCGCACACCACCCACGGCCCGGCCGGGTTCG
>NZ_JADZGH010000142.1:0-2388 GCF_015865005.1 Rhodococcus sp. CX | reverse complement strand
AGCCCCCGACCCCGCCACCCGGGACGGAGCAGCCCGGCCCGCCGCCGGGACCCGGTTCCGGATAGCGTTCCCGGAGATCCTGCGTCGGGTGTGGCAGGCTTCCTTTCGCTCGGTACCCGAACGAAAGGAAATGCCGTGGGCTTCTTGGACAATGTGAAGGGCATCGTCGACAAGGGCAAGGAACTCGCCGCCGATCACCCCGACGTGGTGAACCAGGCGATCGAGAAGGTCGGCGACCTGGCGGACGACAAGACCGGTGGCAAGTTCTCCGGCCAGGTCGATGCGGCGGAGAACGCCGCGAAGAACGCCCTCGGCACTGCCTGATCCGACATGGCTCGCGTGCGCCGGAATCGACCGGCGCGCGTGAGCCGCGCAGCGGTCGGACACGTGCACACGTACGGACGGGTGCGCGTGTCCGCTAGCTGCGCGAATACTCCCGATCCGGCGTCCTGACCGAAACGACCGACCGCCATCGCCGCGCGTGGCAGAGCAGAATCGTTGCCGTGAACGGGACCTGGATACTGTTCGTCGTCATCGCGGCGATCGCCGTCACCGGACTGGCGACCCGGCGCAATCTGCAGGCGCCGCTGGTGCTCGTCGCGATCGGTGCGGCCGCGTCGTTCATCCCTGGACTGCCCCGGCTGGAACTGCAACCCGAGGTGATTCTCGGTGTCGTGCTTCCGCCGCTGCTGTATTCGGCCGCGCTGCGGTTCTCCGTTCCCACCTTCCGGCGCTACCTGTCGCCGATCCTGCGGCTCGGCATCGTCACCGTCCTCGCGACCGCCTTCGCGGTGGCGTTCTTCGCGGAATGGCTCGTCCCGCAGCTGACGTTCGGCGCCGCACTGGTGCTCGGTGCGGTCGTCGCCCCCACCGACGCGGTCAGTGCCGTCGCCGTCGGGCAGAAACTCGGACTGCCGAAACGGGTCATCGCGGTACTCACCGGGGAAGGGCTCGTCAACGACGCGACCGCCCTGACCCTGTTCACGGTCGCGGTGTCGACGGTCGCCGGCACCCGGGTGTACTTCGACTCTCCGGTCATGTTCTTCGGCTACGAGGTGGCCGGCGGTGTCGCCGTCGGACTCGTGCTCGCGGTGGTCGTGCATCAGGTTCGGCTCCGCATGTACCACTCACCACTGGAAACGTCTCTGGGACTGGTACTTCCGTTCACCGCCTATCTCGCGGCCGAGGAGATCCACGCGTCCGGGGTGCTCGCTGTGGTCGCCGCCGGCCTGTACATGGGGCACCGCGCCACCGACGCATCGGTGAACACGCGGATCCAGGAACGCTACGTGTGGGAGAGCCTGGATCTCCTGCTCGAGATGTTCGTCTTCGCGTACATGGGACTGCAGCTGAAGTTCGTGCTCGACGACGTCACCGACCACGGCTACGACGTCGCTCTCGCGCTGCTGTACGCGCTCGCGGTGCTCGTCGTGGTCATGGCGGTGCGGCCCGCGTGGGGTCTGCTGAACTGGGGACGCCGCCGCGTCACCCGCGACATCGGGCTGGTCCGGCTGGGCCGCGACCGGTTGAGTTTCCGCGAACACCTGGTCGTTTCGTGGGCGGGGATGCGCGGTGTGGTGACCCTCGCCGCCGCCGGTGGTATCCCGTTCGTACTCGAGTCCGGCGAACCGTTCCCGGGTCGCGACATCATCCACCTCATCGCGCTGGTCGTCGCCGTCGGAACCCTGCTCATCCAGGGTGCGACCATGCCCGCCCTGATCCGCAGGCTCGACGTGCACGACCCGTACGAGCGGCTCCGCAACGAGGAGCAGCGCGCCCTCGCCCGATCCATCGTCGAAACCGCCGCCCACGGCGAACTCCGGAACCTCGCGGAGCACCCGCCGTCCGGGTTCGACGCCGAGTCCGTGCGCCGCATCCTCGAACGGGTGCGCCGATCCATCCAGGCCCGCGTCGACGCCCAGGCCGTCGAATCGGAGAACGAGGACGACCGCAACCTCGACGCGAGCGCACTGTTCGACGAATTCCGGCGCTCGATCCTGCGTGCCCAGCGCACCGCCCTGATCGCCGCGCGCGACGAGGGAACCCTGGACGACGAAACCCTCCGCATCGAACTCGAAAGCCTCGACGTCGAGGAGGCCGCCGCGGAGGAACGGATCGACCGCCGCGGCCGGACGTGAGCGGCCCGGCAGAAATCGGGTAGTGCACTACGCGTGCGTCCCGGACGTCGCCGGAAGACTCTGGGAACATGCGAAATACGGGGGCGGCGGGTGGGCGGCGCGGAGCGGCTGCCGGCATCTGCATGGGCGCGGTTGCGCTCGGTCTCGTGTTCCTCGGGTCGACCCGTGGCGAAGCATCGCCGGACCCGGGCTCGGTGTACACCTCGGGTTCGTGCTGCGACAGCGAGATCGTGTCGACCACCACGGTGAC
>NZ_JADZGH010000141.1:5667-10386 GCF_015865005.1 Rhodococcus sp. CX | reverse complement strand
GAGCGGCAGCGCCCAGTGCCGGGCGGCCGCGTCGAGCGCGCCTTCGGTGGGGTTGCCGACGACGAGGAACACCGCCAGGGACACGCACAGGGCGGCGGCGAGCAGCCAGGTGCTGCGGCCGATGCGGCGGCCGCCGGCGAGCGCGGACATCGGCAGCGCGAACAGCAGCGAGGTCACGAGCAGGGGTTGGACGAGCAGGATCGCGCCGAGCGCCAGCGCGGCGACCTGCAGCAGGTAGCCGCCGCCGTCGCCGAGGATGCCGGCCCACCAGCGGGGACTGCGCAGCAGCCCGCCCAGCAGGGACCGGTCGCCGGGGACGGCGGCGGCGGAGCGCTGCTGGGCGACGCTGGCGGCGGCGAACAGCACCGCGGCGGCGAGGGCGCACGCCGCCGAGGCCGCCGCGGTGCCGGTCATGTGCGGGTCAGGCGTCGACTTCGCTGCGGTCGCCGCTCCAGAGGGTGTGGAACTTGCCGGGCCGGTCGGTGCGCTCGTAGGTGTGGGCACCGAAGAAGTCGCGCTGGCCCTGGGTGAGGGCGGCGGGCAGGCGTTCGGCGCGCAGGCCGTCGTAGTAGGACAGGGACGAGGCGAACGCCGGGATCGGGATGCCGAGCTGGGTGGCGGTGACCACGACGCGGCGCCAGCTGTCGATGCCCGCCTCGATGGCGTCCCGGAAGTAGGGGGCCAGGATCAGGCTGGGCAGGGCCGGGTCGGCGTCGTAGGCCTCCTTGATGCGGTTGAGGAACTGGGCGCGGATGATGCAGCCGCCGCGCCAGATGGTGGCCAGTGCCGCGCGGTCGACGTTCCAGCCGTATTCGGCGCTGCCGGCGGCGATCTGGTCGAAGCCCTGGGCGTAGGCGACGATCTTCGAGGCGTACAGGGCGGCGCGGATGTCCTCGGTGAACTGCGCGGCGTCGGTGGGGGCGGCGCCGAGGGTGCCGGCGGCCAGGCCGCGGGCGGCGGCCCGCTGGTCGCGGGAGCCGGACAGGGCGCGGGCGAAGACGGCCTCGGCGATGCCGGTGACCGGGACGCCGAGGTCGAGGGCGGCCTTGACGGTCCAGCGTCCGGTGCCCTTCTGTTCGGCGGCGTCGACGATGACGTCGACGAGGGGTTTGCCGGTGGCGGCGTCGGTCTGGCGGAGCACGTCGGCGGTGATCTCGATGAGGTAGGACTCGAGGGTGCCGGTGTTCCAGTCGGCGAAGACGTCGGCGATCTGTCCGGCGTCGTAGCCGAGCGCGTCGCGCAGCAGGTGGTAGGCCTCGCCGATGAGCTGCATGTCGGCGTATTCGATGCCGTTGTGGACCATCTTGACGAAGTGTCCGGCGCCGTCGGGGCCGATGTGGGTGCAGCAGGGGGTGCCGTCGACCTGGGCGGCGATCTTCTCGAGCAGCGGGCCGACGGCGGCATAGGATTCGGCGGGGCCGCCGGGCATGATGGACGGGCCGTTGAGGGCTCCTTCCTCGCCGCCGGAGATGCCGGCGCCGACGAAGTGCAGGCCGCGGGCGCGCAGTTCGGCTTCGCGGCGGATGGTGTCGGTGTAGAGGGCGTTGCCGCCGTCGATGATGATGTCGCCGGGTTCCATGGCGTCCGCGAGCTCGCCGATGACCGCGTCGGTGGCGTCGCCGGCCTTGACCATGATCAGGACGCGTCGGGGCTTCTCCAGCGCGGTGACGAACTCCTCGACGGTCTCGGTGCGCACGAAGTCGCCGTCGCCGCCGTGCTCGGCGAGCAGCGCGTCGGTCTTGGCGATGCTGCGGTTGTGCAGGGCGACGGTGTACCCGTTGCGGGCGAAGTTGCGGGCGATGTTCGATCCCATGACGGCCAGGCCGGTGACGCCGATCTGGGCGCGGGGCGTTGCGGGGGTTGCGGAGTCTTCGACGGTCATGGATACAGCTTCCCCTGTCACCTGCCGGTGCGGAGATCGGGGTCGCGCGTTTCCGAATGTGACCTACGTCACTATCGGCGGGGGGTCACCAGGAACGCAGCAGGCGTTCGACCTCGACGAGCCAGGGCACCGCGACCGCGAGGGTGGGGATCACGAGGATCGCGGCGGCGGCGATGTAGGCGACGGCGGCGGTGCGGGTGTCGCCGCCCGGTCCGGCGAGCCGCTGGACGCGCAGCAGCGTGGAGGGACCGCCGACGGCCATCGCGCCGTTCGGGGTGCGGGATTCGGCGCAGGTGACGAGGGCGCGGGCCAGTGGGACGGGCCCGGTGGCGCGGACGGCCGAGTCGTCGGCGAGCATCTCGATGAGCAGCTGCACCGAGCCGAGCGCCGAGCCGGAACGCACCCAGCGGGGGAACGCCTCGTAGACGGCGGTGAAGGCCTCGAGGACGAGGTCGTGCCGGGCCCGCAGGTGGGAGTGCTCGTGGCTGAGCACGGCGCGCAGTTCGGTGTCGTCGAGGTGATCGAGGGTGCCTTCGCTGAGCACCACCCGGTGCCGCAACCCGGGCAGGCAGTAGGCGATGGGGTCGGCGCTGTCGAGGATGCGCACGTGCGGGAGCTGGCGGATCGCGGCGCCGCTTTCGCGGCGGTCGAGCAGGTCGACGAGGGTGCGGTGCCGGGAGCGGCGGCGGCGGGTGCGCACCGCCACCCGCAGCGTGGAGTACATCAGCCGGGCGCCGATGAGCACGGTCGCGGTGAACACGAGCACGTAGGTGAGCCACAGCGGCAGCCCGAGCACGTCGATCTCGCGGAGCGGTTCGGTGGTGGGCCGCCCGTCCTCGCCGGGGACGAGTAGCAGCGCCGCGATGGCGAGGCCGGAGCTGAACGCGGACAGGACCGCGGCGAGCGCGACCGCCTGCCACAGCACCAGGGCGGCGCGGGGCGTGCGGTACGGCCAGGTCGCTCTGCTCAGCAGCGCCGGGACCGGGCCGGCGAGGAACAGCGCGAGGATGCCGAAGACCAGCGCGGTGGTCGCGTTCATGGCATCCAGTGTGTCAGCTCGTGCGGCCGTCGTGCTCGGGGGTCGTGGACGTGTCGGCTTCCTTGGCTTCGAGGGCGGCCAGCGCTTCGCGCAGAGCTGCGGCTTCGTCGGCGCCGACGCGGCCGACGAAGTGGACGAGTGCGGCGGTGCGGCCGCGGCTGTCGGCTTGGTCGAGGGCGTCGACCATGAGTCCGGCGACGAGTTCTTCCCGGCCGTGCACCGGCAGGTAGCGGTGGGCCCGGTCGTCGCGCTGCTGGATGACCAGATTCTTCTTCGCGAGTCGTTGCAGGACGGTCATGACCGTGGTGTACGCGAGGGACCGTCGACTGGACAGGGCCTCGTGGACCTGCCGCACCGTCTGGGGTTCGGTGGAAGCCCAGAGGTGGTCCATCACTGCTCGCTCGAGTTCGCCGAGTGCTGCCATGCAACGATTCTACGGACTCTCTCCGACGCTGTGCGTACTACCCCTAGTCGTAGGGTCTTTGGTCCTGGTCGCCCGGCGTGTCGCGGCCCTTCACCCCGGGCCGGTCCGCGCCGCCGACGGTGCCGTAGACGTGCCGCGCGCCGATCGGCACGATCAACGGCCGCCCGGACACCGGGTCGTCGATGACGGCGGCGTCGAGGCCGAACACCTCGCGCAGCAACTCGACGGAGATCACCTCGGCGGGGGCGCCGGCGGCGACGATGCGCCCGGCCTTCATCACGACGAGGTGATCGCTGTAGCGCACCGCGAGGTTCAGATCGTGCAGCACCATCACCACGGTGCGGCCCAGTTCGCTGTGCAGCCGGTCGACGAGGTCGAGCACCTCCACCGAGTGCGCGAGGTCGAGGTAGGTGGTGGGTTCGTCCAGCAGCAGGATGTCGGTGCCCTGCGCCAGCGCCATCGAGATCCAGGCGCGTTGCCGCTGCCCGCCGGACAGTTCGTCGACGGGCCGGTCGGCGAGGTCGGCGATGCCGGTCTGTTCCAGCGCGACCCCGACCTCCTGCTCGTCGTCGGAGGACCACTGCCGCAGCCAGGACTGGTGCGGGTGCCGGCCGCGGGAGACCAGGTCGGCGACGGTCAGGCCCTCGGGGGCGACGGGGGCCTGCGGCAGCGTGCCGAGCACCCGGGCGACCTCGCGGGTGCGCATCGAGGTGATGACCTGGCCGTCGAGCAGCACGCTGCCGGCGCGGGGCCGCAGCAACCGGCTCAGCGCCCGCAGCAGCGTCGACTTGCCGCAGCCGTTGGGACCGATGACGGTGGTGACGACGCCGGTGGGCACGATCAGGTCGAGATCGTCGACGATGAGCCGGTCGCCGTAGCCGAGGGACAGCTGCTCGGCGATGAGACGCGGTTCGGCGGTGGCCGCCGCGTCGGGGTCGGTCGGGGCGAACGTCGTGGTGTCGGTCACGCGGAAACCTTCCGGTTGGAGCGCACGAGGAGGTAGAGCAGGAACGGGCCGCCGAGGGCGGAGGTGACCAGCCCGACGGGCAGGGCGACCGGCAGGACGGTGCGGGCGATGATGTCGGAGCCGACGACGAGCACCGCCCCGGTGAGGGCCGAGGCGACGATCGGGGGGCCGTCGGCGCGCACGAGACGCACCGCGAGCTGGGGGGCGGCCAGGGCGACGAAGCCGATGGGTCCGGCCGCGGCGGTGGCGATACCGGCCAGGCCGCACGCGGCGGCGAGCAGCAGGCCCTGCTGGGTCTGCAGCCGGATGCCGAGGGAGCGGGCGGTGTCGTCGCCGAGGCGCAGGGCAGCGACGGTGAACCCGGCGATCAGCGTCCAGGTGCCGATCACCGCCAGGGCGATGCCGGC
>NZ_JADZGH010000141.1:0-5657 GCF_015865005.1 Rhodococcus sp. CX | reverse complement strand
GCCGTTGAGGGAGCCGGTGAGCCAGACCTGGGCGCGGGCGACGTCGTTGATGTCGGCGGAGACGAGCATCCAGTTGGTCAGCGCGATGAGCATGGCGTTGGCGCCGATGCCGATGAGCACCAGCCGGAAGCCCTCGACGCCGTTGCGCCAGGCCAGCAGGTAGATCACGAACGCGGTGAGCAGGCCGCCGAGCAGCGCGGCCAGCGGCAGGCCCAGACCGGCGAGGAGCCCGACGATCGAGCCGCCGCCGGTCACCACGATCAGGGCGACGGCCGCGGCGCCGGCACCGGCGGTGATGCCGAGGATGTCGGGGCTGGCCAGCGGGTTGCGCGAGAGCGACTGGGTGATCGCGCCGGCCACCGCGAGGGCCGCGCCGACGACGACGGCGCCGATGCCGCGGGGCAGCCGCAGATCCAGCACGATGAACCGGTCCAGGCGTGCGCCGCCGCCGGCGAGCACGTCGAGCACCTGCGGCACCGACAGCGGGTAGTCGCCGCGGCCGAGGCTCACGCACAGCAGCAGGAAGGCGGCGACGGCGAGCGCCGCGCACACCAGCAGGTGCCGGCCGCGCCACACCAGCGACACGGGACCGATCCGCAGGGCCGGGCGGGACGGGATCGCGGCGGAGACCTGCACCAGGCGGCGGGGGCGCCGCTCCGGGGCCTCCAGGGTGGTCGAGTCGGTCACAGGGACACCAGCTTCCGTCGGCGGACCAGGGCGATGAAGAACGGTGCGCCGATCAGGGCGAGCACGATACCGACCTGCAGCTCGCCGGGGCGCACGACGATACGGCCGATCACGTCGGCGAGCAGCAGCAGGATTCCGCCGAGCAGGCCCGCGTAGGGCACCAGCCAGCGGTAATCGGGTCCGGTGATGGCGCGGGCGATGTGCGGGACGATCAGCCCGATGAACGCGATCGGGCCGCACGCGGCGGTGGCGGCGCCGGTGAGCAGGGTGATCGCGACGATGCCGACGGTGCGGCTGACCGCGACGTTGGTGCCGAGCGAGCGGGCCACGTCCTCGCCGAGGCCGAGCACGTTGAGGCCGGGGGTACTCGCGAGGGCGATGACCACGCCGGCGGTCAGGAACGGCAGCACCTGCCATAGCACGTCGGGGCCGCGGCCGGCGACCGAGCCGACCACCCAGAAGCGGAACCCGTCGAGGGTGGTCTGGTCGAGCAGCACCACCGTGTTGGTCATGGCCTGCAGGAAGAACGCGACGGCGGCGCCGGCCAGCGCCAGGCTCAGCGGGCTGGCCTTGCCGCCGCCGATGGACGCGAACCCGAAGACGGTGACCGCGGCGAGCAGGGCGCCGGCGAACGCGAACCACAGGTACTGCGACGGGGTGGTCATCCCGAACAGGTAGATCGAGAGCACCACGAGGAAGGCGGCGCCGGCGTTGATGCCGAGCAGGCCGGCGTCGGCGAGCGGGTTGCGGGTGTGCCCCTGGATGAGGGCACCGGCGATGCCGAGGGCGATCCCGACGACCAGACCGAGCACGGTGCGGGGGATGCGCAAGCTGTGCACGATCAGGTCGGTCTCGGAGCCGTCGTTGACGGTCAGCGCGTGCAGGACCTCGGCGAAGGTCATCGGGCGGGCGCCGATGGAGATGCCGGCCAGCAACACGAAACCCAGCACCACGATCAGCGCGGCCAGGCCGAGCAGGCGGCGGCGCCGCAGCCCGGCGACGCTGCTGTCCGGGGGGAGCGGGGCGAAGCCGTCGGCGGCGGCGATCTTGTCGGTGACCACCTCGGTGTCGCGGCGCAGCAGCGCGCGCCGGGTGCCGACCGGGGCGCCGGTGGCGACGTCGCGGGTGACCAGGCCGGTCCACTGCTTGCCGAGGCTGCTGCCGGTGTGGCCCTCGCGGCGGCCGTTGTTCCACAGCCAGAATCCGGCGGCGGCGGCGACGGCGGCGAACCCGAAGAC
The DNA here is from genome assembly GCF_015865005.1 of Rhodococcus sp. CX. Classification (NCBI taxonomy): domain Bacteria; kingdom Bacillati; phylum Actinomycetota; class Actinomycetes; order Mycobacteriales; family Nocardiaceae; genus Rhodococcus; species Rhodococcus sp. CX. The sequence goes on along the minus strand of NZ_JADZGH010000141.1, from coordinate 3,732 downwards.
GATGCGGTCGGTCTGGCCGCCGCCGTTCGCGTCGCCGAGGGTGTCGACGAGCAGCGCGCCGATCACCAGCGGCACGGCGAGCAGGGCGGCGTCGAGCGCGGTGGCGGTCAGGCGCCGCGCGGGGCTCGCCGGGGGGCCCGGATCGGGCAGGACCGGTGAGTCTCCCGGGTGTCGGATCGTGGTCACGGGCGGGGTGCTCCTCGGGATCGGTGCCTGCCGGGGACGCGGACGAGGTCCGCGGAGAGACGTACGGGAACTTAGGTTACGGAATCCTATCTATCCCGTCTCCTGAGGAGTTGCGCAACCGCCCCACACATGCAAAGGTTAGGCTCACCTAAACCGTCGCGGGGTTGTGGAACCGTGGTGCTGCTTGCCGATCAGGAGGTGTGTGGGTGTGACTCTGCTGCTGACCCGTCCCGAGGTCCCGGAAATCTGTGCGGTCCCGGGGTCCGCGTTCGACGACACGCGCACCCGGCTGCGCGCGCTGGCGCCGGACGCCCCTCGCGTCTACGCCGTCGCCCGCGTCGACGAGGAACCCCGCCGCCGTTGGTGGCGCCTGGCCGGCGAGGACCGGGCCCAGCGTGTCGACCTGCTCTACCGCCGCGTGCTCGACGACGTCGAGGATCCGCGCATCGCCGTCGAACAGGTCGCCGGGGCGCTGATCCACGTGGTCGTCGGGCGGGTCCTGGCACCGGTCGTCCTCGACGGGCGCGCCTGGGATCCCGGCCTGGAGAACCTGTGGATCCACCAGGACAGCGACGGCGGCATCGACTGGGCCGGCGTCGCCGACGACACCCTGCGGGTGCTGCCCGGTGATCCCGCCGAGGGCACCCGCGGCGTGGTGGTGCTGCCGTGTGAACAGGCCCTCGCGATCTGGACGGCGCACCGCGCCGTGACCGCGCTGTCCACGGTGCACCGGACGCTGCAGGGTTGCGCGCCGCTCGACGGCGCCCGGTTCTGGGCGCTGGTCGGCCGGGCGGTCGTCACCGGCGCCGCGCAGCTGCCGATGCTCGCCGCGTCGTCGCGGCAGGTCTCCGCGCGCCGCGGCCAGCAGCTGCTCGACGCGTTCGTTTCCGCAGGGTTTCCCGTCCGAGGCCTTGCCTGATTAGGGCAGCCTTCCCTACAATCATGGTCGTCACCTACTGTCGGACCGCGCCGGAGTCCTGAGGGCTGCAGAGACTCCCGGTCCTTCCCACGGCGGGCCCTGCATCCCTGCGGGGCCCGCCGGATCCTTTTCCGGGCCCGCACCGCCCGCGCGCCCCGGCGGCGGCGCGCCCCGTCGGGCGCCTACCATCCGACAGGACAGGGCGGAGACGCCCGGACAGCCGAGACGACGGAGACCTCATGACCAAGCAACTCACCCCCGATCCCGCCGCCACCACCGACGCCAACAACGTCGGCTTCGGTACCGCGCTCGGGCTCGAATTCGTCGAAACCGGCCCGGATCGGGTGGTGGCGCGCTGGACGGTGACCCCGAGCCACCACCAGCCCTACGGCATCGTGCACGGCGGGGTGTACTGCGCGGTCATCGAAACGGTCGCGAGCATCGCCGGCGCGCTGTGGTTCGGCGACCGCGGCAACGTCGTCGGTGTCAACAACAACACCGACTTCCTGCGCGCCACCCGCGAGGGCGTGCTCACCGCGACCGGCACCCCGCTGCAGCGCGGCCGCACCCAGCAGCTGTGGCAGGTCGCGATCACCGACGAGCAGGACCGCACGGTCGCGCACGGGCAGGTGCGCCTGGCCAACATCACCGACGCCGACCGCATCGGCCACTAGAGCTATCGGCCACTAGAACTACGGTCCGCCGGCTCGGGCACCCGGTGCCCGAGCCGGTTCGGCGTCAGCCGGCCTCGCGGGCCGACCCGGAGCCGCCCTTCTCGATTTCTGCCGCCGCGGCCTCGGCGGCCTCGGTGTGCTCCCGCAGCCGGTCGATCGCGATCCGCGCGAACACCTGCTGCTCGGTCGCGGCCATCTCGTTGCGGCCGGTGGACAAGAACGCCTGCGCCCACGACAACAATGTCGACAGCTTCGACGAGAACCCCACCAGATACAGCAGGTGGATGAACAGCCACGCGATCCAGCCGATGAACCCGCTGATCTCGAGCTTGCCGACCTTCGCGACCGCGCTGAACCGCGAGATCGTCGCCATCGAGCCCTTGTCGAAGTAGTGGAACGGCTTGCGCTGCGCCGGATCCTGCCCGTGCAGGCCCGCGACGATCTGCTGCGCGGCGTACTTGCCGCCCTGCATCGCCACCTGCGCCAGTCCCGGCAGGTTGTCCAGCGCCATCATGTCGCCGATGACGAACACGTTCGGGTGACCCGGCAGCGTCAGGTCGGGCTGCACTTGGACGCGACCGGCCCGGTCGATGCCGGCGCCGGACTGCTCGGCGAGCTGCTTGCCGAGCGGGCTCGCCGCCACCCCGGCCGACCACACCTTGCACTGCGACTCGATGCGCCGTTCGGTGCCGTCCTTGTCCTTGACGGTCAGGCCCTCGGCGTCGACGCCGGTGACCATCGCACCCAGCTGGATCTCCACCCCGAGCCGCTCGAGCGTCTTGCGGGCCTTGCGGCTGAGCTTGCCCCCGTACACCGGCAGCACGTCCGGGGCGCCGTCGAGCAGCACCACCCGCGCCTCGGTCGGGTCGATGTGCCGGAACGCGCCCTTGAGGGTGCGGCGCGACAGTTCGGCGATCTGCCCGGCCAGCTCCACCCCGGTGGGGCCGGCGCCGACCACCACGAACGTCAGCAGCCGCGTGCGTTCGTCGTGGTCGTCGGACAACTCGGCCTGCTCGAACGCCCCGAGGATGCGGCCGCGCAGTTCGAGGGCGTCGTCGATGGTCTTCATGCCGGGCGCGAATTCGGCGAAATGGTCGTTGCCGAAGTAGGACTGGCCGGCGCCCGCGGCGACGATGAGGCTGTCGTATTCGGTGACGGTGACCCGGTCCAGGAATCGGGAGGTGACCGTCTGCGCGTCGATGTCGATCGTTTCGACCTCCCCGAGCAGCACCTGCGCGTTCTTCTGCTTGCGCAGCACCATGCGGGTGGCCGGGGCGATGTCGCCGACGGACAGGATGCCGGTGGCCACCTGGTAGAGCAGCGGCTGGAACAGATGGTGGCTGGTGCGGGCGATCAGCACGACGTCGACATCCGCGCGTTTGAGGGCCTGGGTGGCGAACAGTCCACCGAATCCGGATCCGATGACCACGACCCGATGACGACCCGACCCGACCGGCTGGATGCTCATCTGATTGCTCCCTCGACGTCTGTCAGTGACCGGGCCGATCGGTGCCGGCGCGGTCCCCGCCTCACTCGGCGAACAGCCCCAGTCTCGCAGCATTCGCGGGCCGTGACGCGTCGAACCGATCGGTGAGTCGTGTCCGGCGCGGTCACTCCGGGTCGCGCAGCAGCTCGTAGACCGGGTTGTGGCGGGCGGCGTGCCGCACCGCGTCGTTGGTGGCCGAGGTGTAGATCTGCACCGTCTGCAGGGACCGGTGCCCGAGCAGCTGCTGCAGCTCGACCATGGTCGCGCCGCTGTCGGCGAGGCTGGTGGCGAAGGTGTGCCGCAGCGCGTGCGCGAGCGCGCCGCGTTTGCGTTCGGATTCGATCCCGGCCAGCCGGTACATCCGCCGGACCCGGTACTGCAGGGTGCCGCGGGTGATGCGCCGGCCGTCGCTGCCGACGAACAGCGGATCCTCCGGCGGGAATCGTTCCCAGATCGCCAGGTCCTCC
>NZ_JADZGH010000140.1:10776-12388 GCF_015865005.1 Rhodococcus sp. CX | reverse complement strand
CACCAGCGACGCCCCGGCCCCGAGCCGCGCCCGCACCGTCCAGCTCGACGCCCGACCGGCCGCGTCGTAGGCGACGGTGCCCGCGGTCTCGACGATCTCGAGCCACGCCCCGGCCCCCACCTCGACCTCGATCACGACGTTGTCGCCGCCGAGCAGCAACGCCCCGGTCGCGACCAGCGCGACCCGCGCGCCGTTCGCGTCCCCGCCGAGCACCCGCGGCCCGAACGCGCCGGGCACCAGCCGGCACCGGGCGCGGCCGTGCGCGCGGTGCACGGCGACGGTCGTCGCGGGGTTCGGTGTCTCAGGTTTCGGGGAGGTCACTGCGGCGTCGACGCGTGCCCGTGGCCGTGAGCATGGCCATGCCCGTGCTCGTGCTCGTGCTCGTGGCTGTGCTCCTCGTGGCTGTGCTCATGGTCGTCGTCGGCATGGAAGTGCGGCGCCATCGGACCCGGATCCACCGGCACCAACCGGCCCCCGGTGTGCTCGGCCAGCACCGACCGCACCCACGCGCACAACGCCGCCACCGACTCCGGGTCCGTGCGCGAGAGCGCCAGCACCGGCCGGCCCTCCCGCGCCGCCTCCGCGTCCGCCACCATCTGCGGCACATCCACACCCACATAGGGCGCCAGATCCGTCTTGTTCACCACCAGCAGATCCGCCCGCGCGATCCCCGGCCCACCCTTGCGGGCCACATCGCCGCCGCCGGCGACGTCGAGCACGAAGATCTGCGCATCGACCAGCGCGGGGGAGAACGTCGCCGTCAGGTTGTCCCCACCCGACTCGACCAGCACCACATCCAGCGGCGCGAAATCCTCCTCGAGATCCTCCACCGCCAGCAGATTCGCCGTCACATCGTCGCGGATCGCGGTGTGCGGGCACGCGCCCGTCTCCACCGCGCGGATCCGCTCCGGATCCAGCACCCCCGCCGACCGCAGGAACCGCGCATCCTCGTCGGTGTAGATGTCGTTGGTGATCACCCCCAACGCCAGCTCCCCGGACAGCTCCCGGCACAACAACGCGATCAGCGAACTCTTCCCGGTCCCCACCGGACCGGCTACCCCGAGCCGCAGAGACCGGGCGGAGGAACAACTGTGATCAGGCACTGAACAACCTTTCTGTGGTGTGGGCATGATTCTCGGCCCACTGTTCGACGAGCGGCGCCGCGCACGCCGGGATCTGCTGTGGCTCGGTCAATCCCGCCACCGCCGTGACAAGCTGCTCGATCAACGGCTGCGCCGCCAGCACCCAGCCCGTCGCGATCGCCGGATCCACCGGCTCGAGCTTCAGCGTCGCCGCCGCGATGGTCTGCGCATCGTCGTATCCGACCAGCCGCGCCGTGTGCTCGGCATCCAACCCCGCGCGCGCGGCCAGCATCCCCGCCGCCACCGGCCGCGCCGGCCGCCACGACCGCGGAATCGGTTCCTGATCCGGCCACAACCGCCGCAACAACCGCAGATACCCGCGGCCCAGCTGCCGGGAACTGGCCCGCAGCGCCGCGCTCGGTGTGCGCGCGGCCCACGCCGCCTCCACCACGTCGAGATCGCCCCCGGCCACCGCGACACGGCGGGCGACGACCGCGGTCGCCGCCTCCACGATCGTCACCGTCCGCAAC
>NZ_JADZGH010000140.1:4237-10766 GCF_015865005.1 Rhodococcus sp. CX | reverse complement strand
CGGCCCGCAACGCCGGTTCCAGGCCCGCGGACTGGGTGTGCGCACCGGTCGGTAACCGCGCGTCGGCGAGCAACGCCAGCAACAGCGACTGCGACGGCACCGTCGACTCCCGGTCCACGTCAGAACAGCGAATACAACTGGGCGAGCGGCAGCCGCTCGGCCGGGGCCGGCACGATCCGTTCCCCGTCGATGTCGATCTCGAACGTCTCCGGGTCGATGTCGATGCGCGGCAACACGTCGTTGTTGCGCATCTGCGCCTTTCCGACACCGCGGGTGTCGGCGACCGCCACCAGCGGCCGGCGCATCCCGAGCCGATCGGCCAGGCCGTCCTCGATCGCCGCGGGCGACACGAACGTCACCGACAGGTCCGCCCCGATCGCATCGGTCAGCGCCGGGCGCTGCAACACCGGTTGCGGCGTCGGAATCGAGGCGTTCGGGTCACCGAGCGCACCCCACACCAGGCCGCCACCCTTGAGCACGACACTGGGCCGCACCCCGAACAGCTTCGGCTCCCACAGCACCAGGTCCGCGATCTTCCCGACCTCCACCGAGCCGATGTGCACATCCACGCCGTGCGCGATCGCCGGATTGATCGTGTACTTCGCGACATACCGGCGGGCCCGCTCGTTGTCCGCCGGCAACGACGACCCCAGCGGCCCACGCCGCGCCTTCATCACGTGTGCGACCTGCCAGGTCCGGGTGATCACCTCACCGATCCGGCCCATCGCCTGCGCGTCCGACGACGTGATCGACATCGCGCCCATGTCGTGCAGCACGTCCTCCGCCGCGATCGTCGTCGCCCGGATCCGCGATTCGGCGAACGCCAGATCCTCCGGCACCTGCGGATTGAGGTGATGGCACACCATCAGCATGTCCAGATGTTCGGCGACGGTGTTCACCGTGTGCGGCAACGTCGGATTCGTCGACCCGGGCAGCACGTAGGGCTCACCGGCCAGACGCATGATGTCCGGGGCGTGCCCACCGCCGGCGCCCTCGGTGTGGAACGCGTGGATCGACCGGCCGCCGATCGCCTCGATCGTCGACTCCAGGAACCCCGCCTCGTTCAGCGAGTCCGAATGCAACGCGACCTGCAGGCCCCACTCGTCGGCCGCGCGCAACGCCGCATCCAGCGCCGCCGGCGTCGACCCCCAGTCCTCGTGCACCTTGAAGCCCGCGGCCCCGGCCAGCGCCTGCTCCGCCAACCCGTCCATGCTCACCGTGTTGCCCTTACCGAACAGCAACACGTTGACCGGCAACGACTCCAGGCTCCGATGGATCGTGCCCAGATGCCACTCGCCCGGCGTCACCGTCGTCGCCTTCGTGCCCTCCGACGGGCCCGTACCGCCCCCGGCGATCGAGGTGATCCCCGTCGCGAGCGCCTCGTGGATCTGCGACGGCGAAATCAGATGCACGTGCGTGTCGAAGCCGCCGGCTGTGAGGATCTTGCCCTCGCCGCTGATGATGTCCGTGGACGGACCGATCTGCAGATCCGGATGCACCCCGTCCGCGATGTCCGGGTTCCCGGCCCGGCCCAGCGCGGTGATCCGCCCGTCCCGGATGCCCACGTCCGCGCGGACGACACCCCACCAGTCCAGCACGATCGCATTCGTGATCACCGTGTCCGGCGCGCCCTGCGCGCGGGTCGTGGACCCCTGCGCCATGGATTCGCGGATGGACTTGCCGCCGCCGAACACCGCTTCCTCACCGCCGACGGTGCGGTCCTCCTCGATCTCGATCCATAGATCGGTGTCGCCCAGACGGACCTGGTCGCCGACGGTGGGACCATAGAGCGCGGCGTAGCGCTCCCGTGAGATGCGAACCATCGGATCAGTCTCCGTTCTGCTCGGAAAGGGGGCCGTCGAGCGCGCCGCCGTCGGGGACACCGATCGCGATGCCCGGCACCCGCCGCGCGCCGCGCAACGCGACCGCCTGCACGGTGCGGGAAGCGCCCGGCTCGAAACGGTGTGAGGTCCCCGACGGAATGTCGAGGCGGAACCCGTGCGCGGCGTCCCGGTCGAACTCGAGCGCCGGATTCGCATAGGGCAGATGCAGGTGCGAGCCGATCTGCACGGGACGGTCGCCGGTGTTGACGATGACCAGTTCGAGGCGCTCGTCCGGTTCCCGGTCGGCGTTGAGTTCGATGTCGCCGTCGCGGACACGGATCGCTCCGGGGCCGGTGGTGTTCAGACCTGCCATGGCGTGCTCCTCAGGCGATCGGCTGGTGGATGGTGACGAGTTTGCGGCCGTCCGGGAAGGTCGCCTCCACCTGGACGTCGGGGAGCATCTCCGCGACCCCGTCCATCACGTCGTCGCGGGTCAGGACCTCCCGGCCCGCGACCATCAGTTCGGCGACCGACAGCCCGTCGCGGGCGCGTTCGATGACCCAGTTGGTGAGCAGCGCCGTGGTTTCCGGATAGTTGAGCTTCACGCCGCGCGCGTGCCGGTCCCGGGCGACCATCCCGGCGACGGCGAGCAGCAACTTCTCCTGTTCGGAGGGCGTCAGATGCATGGGGCCTCCTCGGTGCGAACGCAGCGTGTCCGGTACGCCCGGATACTGCGCGCCAGCATATGCCCACCCATGTTTCACCCGCGTTTCCACGGTGCGGCTGCGCCGCCGGTGTGCCTTTGTGGCGGTGGAGCCGCCAGAAAGGCACACCGGGGGATCAGCGGTCGTGCAGGTGCAGGCGGCGCGGACCCGGACCCTGCTGGGCGAGCACATCACCCGGGTTCGCCAGCGGACAGCTGCTCAGGCTCAGGCAGCCGCAGCCGATGCAGCCGGAAAAGCTGTCGCGCAGCTCGGTCAGTTCCTCGATGCGTTCGGTGAGCCGGTCGTGCCAGCGCTGCGACAACCGCGCCCAGTCCGCGGCGGTGGGCACCCGGCTGTCCGGCAGCGAGTCGAGCGCGTCCCGGATCTCGTCGAGCGACACCCCGACACCCTGCGCAACGCGGATGAACGCCACCCGGCGCAGCGTGTCGCGTCGGTACCGCCGCTGATTGCCGGACGTGCGGCGGCTGGTGATCAGGCCGCGCGACTCGTAGTAGTGCAACGCCGAGACGGACACGCCGGAACGCTCGGACAACTGCCCGGGCGTGAGCCACACGGACGCGGTCATCGGCACCGTCCTCGGATTCGGGGGAAGCACGTCGAGCATCTGCGGTGCACAGTACCGACTTGTCGGAGATTCTGGACCACGGCAGAACATCCGCAGCCCGGGAGGTTCCGTGAACGCCGACGTTCCACCCGAGCGACCCGTACTTCCGGGCGGATCCGGGCGCGCCTGCCGCGGAATTCGAGAAGGAAGCCGGGCTGCATCCGGTGTTCCGGCTGACCGAGGTGCCGGAGCGCGAAGGGGAGTGACACCTCGTTTATGTCACTGTGACGAATGGGGTGGAAGGGTGGAGCGCAGTCGGGGAGAGGTGGTGCAGCACCGAGGCGTCCGGTGGGGTGGGTGCCGGAGCGGGACGGGACGCGATGCGGCAGGCTCGATTCGTCGGCTGTGCACCGTGGCGGGGAGGTTGGGTGCTGCGCGGCGGAGGGGCGGCGGTCCGTTGCTATTCGCAAACGATCTGCGCGAAAGCGTGCGGACGAAAAGGGAAGTGCCACAAGATATTTGATGGATAACGGTGATTATCCATCATTGAGATTTATCCATCGTCGAGGTGGATGCGGTCGGCGACCCGAGTGGGGGCGGGTGACCTCGGAGTGTGTCTGTTCGGCTGTAGCGCTGTGCGTACAACGACCGCGAAATCTGGATGTGCTGTCGTTGCGACGCCGTGGCGCGAAGGTGCCGGCGCATGTCCGCGGTGTGCGCCGGCGGTACGCAAACCGCGGTCGAGTCGTCGGAAGCCCGGTCCGGGCGGTCGCGAGCCGGGGCTAGGTCGAGCCCGAACCGGGGCTGGTTGGGGCGCCTCGGGGGCCCGGGCGTGTGGGGCCGACCGCCGGTAGGGCGTACGCGCACCGAGGATTTCACCCCGGGACCACCACCACGCTATCGGTCGGGAAGACCCGGATCCCGACTACTTGACATAATGTGGATTATCGGCAATTTGGATATACGCTTCGACCTGGGGTTTCGCCGACTCTGCCGGGTGTCGCCGCCGCGCCGTGCTCGTGTGTCGTGACACCGTCTGTCGACGTCTCGTTCCCGGCGCTGTCGCTGAGCACTGCACTGCACCGCACTCACTCGTCGATGTACGCGCATCTCTCGGTTCGCGGTGTCCGGCCACCGCACGACGCTTCCGCGCGCCGCGACCGTCCGGCGGCCCGCAACCCGGATCGACCCGGTCTGTGTCGGATCCGGTCTTCCCGGCTCTCGTCGGGTTCGGCCGACCCTGCCACCTCGTCCCCTCCCTACAGCCCCGCGAACCCATGAATTCGTCACAGTGACGTTTTGTGGTGAGTGTGCCGGGATGCCCGAACAGTCGCCGTCGGTATCATCTGCGCGACGGTGACTGCACTGACTCGGGAGGTCGCGGGGTGGAACCACGGCTCGCGCGGTTCTGGGTGGTCCTGGCGGTCACGACCGTCCCGTTCTACATGTGGGGCGCACTAACCGGCGGCGACCTGGTCGTGGTGGGTGCGCAGCTGCCGCTCAGTGCCCTGATGTTCGTGTGCCCGGCCGTCGCGACCCTGGCGGCCGGCGGCGGACCCCGGGCGGCCTGGCGGCGCATGCTCACCAGGCCGCGTGCCTTCTGGGTGGGGTTCGCGCTCGTGGTTCCGGCGGTGCTGACCCTGGTGTCGTCGCTGATGATCGCCGGCGGCGGGCTCCCCGGGATCCCGTCGTCGCTGCCGCTGGTGGCCGGTGCGTACGTCGTGGCCGCGGTGTGCGAGGAACTCGGCTGGACCGGGGTGCTGATGCCGGCGCTGTTGCGTCGTCACGGCGTCCTGCACACGGGCACCGTGATCGGCGTCGTCTGGGCGCTGTGGCACCTGATTCCGTATCTGCAGGCCGGGTACGCGCCGGGAATGTTGCTCGGGCAGCTCGTCTTCACCGTGGTCTTCCGGATTCTGTTGGTGCAGGTGACGGTCGCCGGCAACGGTGCGCCGATCGTGGCCGTGCTCGGGCATGCCTCCTACAACGTGGCGTGGACCCTGCTGGACGCGCGCGACGCCTATTCGCCAGGACGGCCGCGGTGGCGCTGGCCGTCCCCGTGGCCGTCCTGGCGGGGAGGCGCCGCGGCGACCGCGCCCGGCGAAGCCCGGTGCCGGACCGCGCGGGGTGACCCGACTCCCCTCTTCCGTCCCTCAACCACCTCGGGGTTGAAACGTCACTGTGACGAAAAAGGGGACAGTCAGGAGGCGCGGCGCAGACGCCGCAACTGCCCGGCCAGGTACTGCCGGGCGCGCCGGTGCCCGCCCCCGTCGGCGAGCGCGACGTCGAGGTCCTCGAGAAGCCGCGCGAGCAGGTCCTCGTCGGGAATCCAGCCGTCGCGGCTCCGGCATCGCTCGAGCCAGTCGACCGGGCCGGTGTGGCCGCGGTCGGCGTTGCAGCGAGAGCAGGCGGCGGCCTCGTTGGCGACGATGCTGGGACCGCCCTTGAGGCGCGGCACGAGGTGTTCGGTGGTCGGTGGGATCAGCCGGCCGAAGCGGCGTCCGCACCACAGGCACCGGCCGTGCTGCCGGTCCACGGCGACGGCGAGGCGGGCGGCGCGGTCCACCTGTCGATGGTGACCGAACATCGAGCCGGACGCCAGCCTGGTGGATGGCCGGATGTCGTCGAAAGACACGGTCGTTGGACTCTGCTCAGCTGCGGCCGAATGACGTTACGCTGGGCACACTTTCAACAAAGGAGGGCTTTTTCCGTGAGTGACCACGAAGTGAAGATGATCGTGCTGTCGACCGACGACCTCGACGAGTCGATCAAGTTCTACGGCGAAACCCTGGGGATGGCACTCAAGTTCCGCGACGGCACGCATTTCGCCGCCCTCGACGGCGGCGGGGTGACCCTGGCGCTCGCGACCGCGGTCGATCATCCGATCCACGGGCAGGTGGTCGTCGGCATCAAGACCGCCGACGTGGACGCCGCGGCGAAGGCGATCGCGGAGGCCGGCGGCGGCATCGTGAAGGGCCCGTACGACGACGCGCACGAGCGTCGGGCCGTAGTGTACGACAACAAGGGCAACGGCCTGGTGTTCTACAGCCCGCTGAAGCGCTGACGCACCTCCGCACCCCCGGTCCGGTGACCTGCCCGGATCGGGGGTGCGTGCGTTGTTGCACTGTGCTACGATCGGTAGCAGACTGCTACATCCACCCGATGCGTTGCGTCGGACCAGGAGGTTCGTGATGGCGCCCTACACCGACAAGGTCACCCGCTTCGACGCCGAACTCGTCGACAGCGCCATCGCCGAGGGCGGCCGCCAGAACCGCACCGGACGCCAGCAACTCGAGTACTGGGCGCGCATCGGCCGGGCCATGACCGCCCACGAGACCGCGGCCCTGCGCCGCGTGCAGGAGGCCCTCGCCGGGAACCGGCCGACCACCGATCTCACCGTCGCCGAAGGACGGTTGTTCAACGCGGAGATCGACGCC
>NZ_JADZGH010000140.1:0-4227 GCF_015865005.1 Rhodococcus sp. CX | reverse complement strand
GCGCTCGCCGCACGCGGCGTCACCACGGTCGTACTCGATGACGAGGGCCGCCTCGTCGAGCAGCGTCCCGACGGCACGACGCGGGTGCTCGACGCCGAATGAGGCGTCTGGATCTGATCATCGGCCCGAACGGTGCCGGTAAATCGACGTTCGTCGAGTTGACCCTCGCTCCCCTGCTGCCGCGCGATCACATCCGCGTTGACGAACACGCTGCGCGGCAGAAGTGGCCGGATCGGGCCGAGGAGATGTCGTACGAGGCCGCGCAGCTGGCGGCCGCCGCGCGTGATCGGCTGCTCGAGCAGGGCCGCTCGTTCATCGCCGAGACGGTGTTCTCGCATCCGTCGAAGCTCGAGCTGATCGAGCGGGCGCAGGCCGCGGGGTTCACCGTGGTGGTGCACGTGATGCTGGTGCCCGAGGCGATGTCGGTGCGGCGTGTGGCGTATCGGGTGGAGGCGGGTGGGCATTCGGTGGCGGAGGACAAGATTCGGTCCCGGTATCGGCGGTTGTGGCCGCTGGTGGTCGAGGCGATCCGTCGCGCGGATCAGGCGACGGTGTACGACACCGCCTCGGGGACCCCGGCGGTGGTGGCCAGGTTCGCCGCCGGGGTCCCCGTGGGTGTTCTCCGCTGGCCCGGGTGGGCGCCGGCGGAGCTCAGCGAGTTGGGATGAGCCGGATCCTGCGGCTCAGTCCTCCGCGCTGCGCGTGGTGAACGGCAGCACCAGCCGCGAGGGGTGTGCGGCGTCGCGGTAGATCTTGTGCGTGACCGGGCGGCCGACGGGCAGGTGGAAGGCGTCCGGCGGGAGCAGCGCGTTGTGTTCGTCGGCGAGCGGTTCGTTGTTCGACAGTTCCACGACGAGCTTGTGGCCCGGCATGAAGGTGTTGGCGAACGGGTAGAGCCGCAGCACGTATTCCTCGATGGTGCCGGGTTCGACCGGTACGGCGCGGGTGTGCGGGTGGAAGGGGTTGCCTTCGGTGGTGCGCTCGTCGAGTTCGCGGTGGGAGGCCTTGAGGTAGCCGGTGGTGATCAGCTGCCGCTTGCCGTTGGGGGCGTAGTCCCACATGCGGAGGACGAAATTGGTGTCCGGCTGGTCGATCTCGGCGAAGATGTGTGCGGCGCCGGTGCCGATCATCTCGGTGGGTTCCTCGAAGACGGGGGTCTCCCACTCGAGGATCTCGACCTTGTCGGTGACGGTGAGCGGCGCCTGGTAGAAGCCGTCGGGGGCGGCGTACTGCGTGCCCATCGGTTCGGGTTCGGTGGACAGCTTGCCGCGCGGGCGCAGGTACAGCGGCCGGTAGTCGACGTCCTTGGGCGGCCACTGGTCGGCGGTGACGCGCTGCCGGGAGCCTTCGACGAAGACGTTCACGGCGGGTTCGTCCATGATGCCGTTGTCGATGCCCTTGATCCAGTAGTCGTACCAGCGGAACATCTTGTCGTGCTCTTCGATGAAGGGCCGCGACTGCATGGGCGGGTAGGGGCCGATGTCGAGCTTCTTCGGTCCCTGCAGGGCGTGGAACAGTTCGATGGTGCCGTCCATCGTCCAGCCGCGGCCCTGATCGATCTGCAGGTAGACGGGGATGTCGATGTTGCGGGCGAGGTTGACGGGGTTGCGTTCCTCGTACCAGTCACCGTCGAGTTCGTTGGTGATGATGTCGAACCACGCCTCGTGGTGCTTCGGGTAGTTCAGCACGTGCACGAGGTTCGGCCAGGCGGCGACGTCGGGGTCGGCGAGGCGTTCGGCGACGCGCTTGGCGATCTCCTCCGGCGTGTAGGTCTCGAGCATGCGGGACTTGACGTTGGCGGTGAACGCCCAGCCGGAGTCGCCGCCGCGGCCCTCGCGGGCGGCGCGCGGCATGAACCACATGATGCCGCCGTGGTAGGTGGTCTCGTAGAAGTCGTAGTGGCCGCCGGAGACGAAGATCGCCTTGAGGTGCGGTGGGCGTTCCGCGGCGGCGAGGACCTGCATCGACCCGAAGTAGGAGATGCCGATCATGCCGACGTTGCCGTCGCACCAGGGCTGGGCGGCGACCCATTCGATGAAGTCGTAGGCGTCCTGGCCGAGCGGGACGCCGCCGGCGTTGTAGTTGCCGATGTGCTCGCCGTCGGAGGCCCCGGATCCGCGGAGGTCGCCGATGACGTGCACGTAGCCCTCGGACACGACGCGGGCGATGTCGCCGGCTTCGATGCAGCCGTCCCACATGGGGCTGGGCCGGCGTTGCGGCGGCGTCGTCAGGGCGAGGGCCTGTAGTTCCTTGCCGTAGGGGCTGAGGGCGACGAGGGCGGGTCGGGGCTTGTCGTCGATGCCCTCGTAGGTGTCCGCGGCCAATTCGACGCCGTCGCGCATCGGGATCCGCAGGTTCTTGCGGATACGGATGGTCTGTCCGCCCGCGTCGAATTCCTGGAGCTCGGCCATGGGTCTGCGATTCCTCTTCTGTGTCAGGACTTCTGGATGTACTGGGTGCGGTAGCCGTGCAGCGTCGTGAAGAACGGGGACGGTTCGAGGGTGGGATCGCCCCGGTAGCCGAGTTCGTCGGCGACGGGGGCGAACGGCGAGTACGCCGACTCGGTTTCGAGCAGGCCGCCGCAGAGGCAGCGGTACGCGGCGCCGCGCACTCCCCCTTCGATCTCGAGGCTTTCGCGCAGCGCCTCGGCCGCCTGGGTGCGGTCGAGTTCGACGCCGTAGGCGACTCCGTCGGCGCGCCGGTAGGGGTGTCCCAGGTACAGGTGCTGCGGGTCGATCTCGTCGCGCAGGTACTGCAGGCTGACCCGGTACGCCTCGGGGTCCTCGTAGCCGGGGAATCCGTTGGCGGCACCGTGGACCTGCACGGCGTCGCCGACGAACACGTCGTTCTGTCCGTCGACGACGTACGCGACCGACCCGGCGGTGTGCCCGGGGATCGAGTGCACCGACACGGTGATGTCGCCGCCGAGGGAGAGGGTTTCGCCGCCGCGCACGAGCATCGTCGGTTCCATCTCGCCGGAGATGACGGCCTGCGCGGCCGCGGTCACCTTGGCGCCCCCGTCCGGGTCCTTCAGGTATCTGCCGCGGGCCCCGAGGTATTCGTCGACGTGCGCCTGCCGCGAGCGCAGCAGGTGGGCGTCGGCCTCGTGGATGACGACCTGGGCGCGGCGGCCGGTCGCCTCCCACAGGGCGTGCGCTCCCCCGATGTGGTCGATGTGGCCGTGGGTGAGCAGGATCCAGCGCACGTCCTCGATGCGGCGGCCGAGCGCCGCGAGCGCGGGGGCCATGCCCTCGGCCGGGGACGACGTGATGCCGGTGTCGACGATCGCGGGCTGTTCGGCGTCGATGAAGAACGTGTAGAGACCGAACCGGCCCCACGGCGACACGATCGGGTGGATCTTCACCTCGGCCATGTCACTTGCCCTGCCGCAGGAAGTCCGCGGTCTCGTCGAAGACCTGCGCGAATTCGGGGATCCACGCGAAGTTCTGGACGAAGCCGTGGTTGGCGCCCGCGTACCGGCGGACCGTTACGGGCACACCGGCGTCGGCGAGACGCGCGCCGTACGCTTCGCCTTCGTCGCGCATCGGGTCGTATTCGGCGGTGACGATCAGCGCGGCCGGGAGCCCGGTCAGGTCGGCACGTTTGATCGGTGAGACCCGCGGGTCGGCGGGGTCGGCGCCGCTGTCGAAGTAGAAGGAGTTGAAGGCGGGCAGCCCGGCGGTTTCGACTCCGTAGCCTTCGGCGTTCTCGCGCAGGGATGGGTAGCGGTCGACGTCGAAGTCCAGATCCAGCGACGGGTAGTACAGGATCTGGTGGGTGATGCGGTCGAAGCCCTGGTCGTGGGCGGCGGCCGCGACGGCGGCGACGAAGGTGCCGCCGGAGGAATCCCCGGCGAGGGCGAGGGTGTCGCCGTTCCAGTGCAGGTCGTCGCCGTGGTCGGCGACCCAGCGGACGACGGTGAGGCAGTCGTCCAGGCCGGCGGGGAACGCCGCTTCGGGGGCGCGGCGGTAGCCGACGGAGACGACCGTGCAGCCGGTGGCCTTCGCGAGGTGGCGGGCGACGTGGTCGTGGGTGTCGAGGCTGCCGAGGAAGAACGCGCCGCCGTGGAAGTACACCAGGATGCCGTGGGTGTCGGCGGTGTCCGGGGTGTAGATGCGGACGGGAACTCCGTCGGCGGTGGTGTCCTCGACGGCGTACAGGGGCAGGCGCTCGGCGAGCGGTGGCACCTGGGCTTCCTCACCGGCGCGCAGGGCGGCCGGGTCGAGG
>NZ_JADZGH010000139.1:0-14855 GCF_015865005.1 Rhodococcus sp. CX | reverse complement strand
GCTTCGGGCGGTGATCGAAGCCGTCGCTCCGATCACCGCCCGACGATAGGTGCCCCCGACCGCGCGGTCGAGACCGGTCCTGGAGGGTCGTGGCCTAGGGGCTCACCGCGGTGACGTCACCGACCCGGGTGACGAACCCGCCCTGGAAGTTCTGTCGGACCCCGCCCTCGATCGGGAACTCGTCGCTGATCGGGAAGCCCAGTCGGCCGTTCTCGTAGCCGGCGTCCCTCCAGGCGTCGAAGATCGGGCCGTTGCGCACCGGCCAGGCACCGCTCAGCGGGCTCCAGTAGATGTTGCCGCCCTCGAACGCGTTGAAGCGGCCACCGTCCTTGACGGGGATCTCGCTGGTCTTCGGGAAGCCGAGCCAGCTGTTCTCGTACCCCATCTCGGCGTACTTGCCCATGATCAGGCCCTGCACGGCGTGGGCGCCGGTGGGTTCGCTCCAGTACAGCGAGCCGATCTCGAAGCCCTGGACCAGACCCGGCTTGTTCGGCGTCACGATCTCGTCGAATACGGGGTAGCCGAGCGGGCCGCCCTCCCAGCCCTGTCGCGCCCATTCGTCGAGGAGCACACCGCGGATCGCGTGGGCGCCGGTCTGCGGCGTCCAGTAGATCGAACCGTGCTGGAAGTGGTTGAACCGGCCGCGCCCGTCGGGGGTGCCGTTCTCCCCGGTCTTCGGGAAGCCGAGCGGGCCCGCCGGACCGCCACTGCCCTGGTAGGCGCCGCCGATGGCACCGGCGACCGGGAAGGTGCCCGCGTCGGATGCGAAGACCCGGCCGAACCGGAAGTCCTGGACCCGGCCGCCGGCCACCGGGTACTCGGCGGTGAGGCAGTCGCCGAGCCACGGGTTGGCCGCGACGGTGTCGCCGATCGACCCGGCCGCCGAGCACGACGGCTTGTCCACCGGCACCCCGAGCGTGTTCGCGAGCTGCGGCCACAGCTGGTGCAGCTCGAACTCCCAGTACGGCCACGAGTGGGTGCCGGACGGGCGGTACACGACCTGCGCGGGGATTCCGAGCTTGTTGAGCTTGGTGGCGAACGCCTGCGAGGTCAGCCGCGACAGGATCTCGAGGCCCATGCCCGCGTAGTTGGTGCTGACGCCGGGCACGCCCGAGGGCTGGTCGTACGGCCCGGTGCTGCCGCTGCCGCTGGAGACGTACAGGCTCACGCCGCGCAGCTTGTCGGCGAGCAGATACGGATCGTGCGATTCCCAGTTCTCACTACCGGCCGGACCCCACATGGCATCGACGTCGAAGCCGCCCGCGTCCTGCATGGCGTACTTGATGGCCTCGGGCATGCCGAGGGTCGTGGTGGTGAGGATGCCCGACAGCGACGCCGCGAACTGGAAGAAGCCGGGATTGCGGGCGGGCAGGAACATCGCGGCGGTACCGCCCATGGACAGGCCGACCACACCGCGGGTGCTCGTGGCCCGCCAGTCGCGTTCGAGGACCTGCGGCAGTTCCTTGGTCAGGAACGTCTCCCACTTGTAGTTCTGCCCGTTGTTCTGGTCGACCCAGTCCGCGTAGAAGCTGGACTGGCCACCGATGGGCAGCACGGCGGTGACGTTCTTGTCCGCGAAGAACGCCTCGGCGTCCGTCTCGAGGGTCCAGCCGTTCTCGTCGTCGCGGGCGCGCATCCCGTCGAGCATGTACACGACGGGGAAGCGCGCGTCGGGCCGGATGTTCCAGTCCCGGGCCAGCAGCAACTGGACCTGGATCGGGGTGCCCATCGACGGAGATTCGATCCACACGGCGACGCGGCGATCGGTGAGCCAGTCGACGCGCCGGACGTTCACACCCGACGCCGGGGCCTGCGTGGTGGCGGGCTCGGTCCGGGCGGGTTCCGCGGATGCGACCGCGGCGGTGGTCAGTCCCGCCGCCATCGGCGCAACCAGCGTCGCGGCGAGTGCGGCCAGGATGCGTCGCTTCACTCGGGGACCACCGATCACTGTTCGCATGTGCATCGCTCACTTCCTGCGTTGCCGGGGCCGGTTCGCGGGAGCCTGTCCAACCCCTTCGTGTACGAAGGTCGCTTCCACTGCGTCCGAAGATCGTTTGTACACGGGAAAGTCCCAGGATCGGTGACGGCGCGCTGTGACTGGTGAGAAAATTGTTCACAACGACGCATGCCGCCCGGATCACCCCCTGCGGGGCGATCGGGCGGCATGGTGTCGGCAGTGTGCGCCGATTACGTGCGCGTTCGAAGCGTCAGTGCGCGTTCAGGGCGTCCAGGATCTGCGGGCGGGCCTTCCACAGCTCGTCCTCCCAGTACTTCCACGCGTGGGTACCGCGGGCCGGGAAGTCGAACGTGGCCGGGATGCCGAGCGTGGCCAGCTTCACCTGGAAGGCGCGGGTCTGGACGAGGGACAGCGCCTCGAGGCCCATCGCGTTGCCGGTGTTGTAGAAGCCGGTCAGGCCCTTCGGGTTGTCGTGCTGGCCGGGCAGGCCGCTGGCCGCCGAGATGTACAGCGACAGGCCCTCGAGCTTCGGCGCGAAGACGAACGGGTCGTTGCGCAGCCAGGCCGGGCTCCACGGCGGGCCCCACATCGAGTCCACGTTGTAGCGACCGGCGTCGAGCATCGCGACGCGGATGGCCTCACGCATGCCCGGAGCGGACAGGTTCAGGTAGCCCGACAGCGACGACGCGAACTTGAACTGGTCGCGGTGGTACGCGGCCAGCGTCAGAGCAGCGGAGCCACCCATCGACAGGCCGAGGATGCCGTTGTTGTTCGGCGAGACACCGCGCGTGGCGAGGTACTCGGGCAGCTGCTCGGTCAGGAAGGTCTCCCACTTGTAGGTGACGTCCTGCCCGTTGAGGTTGCTCGGGGCGTACCAGTCGGTGTAGAAGCTCGACTCACCGCCGACCGGCATGATGAGCGAGACATTGTCGTTGGCGAACTGCTGCAGCGCGTTCGTCTCGAACGTCCACGCGTTCGCGTCGTCCCGGGCACGCAGGCCGTCGAGCAGGTACAGCGCGGCGTCGCCACCACGGGCGGCCCACTGGATCTGCACCTTGATCGGGCCCATGTCGGAGTCGACGAAGACCTCCTCGAAACCGCCGGCCGGCGCGCTGTGCGCGATCGGGGCGGACTGCGCGGGGGCGGCCAGTGCTGCGGTGGTTCCGGCGACACCGGCCGCGACCGGCAGCACGAGCGCAGCAGCGGCGGTACCGACCACACGCTTGCGGAGGCGCTGCGACAACCTCGGGACTAAACGCATGAACAATGCTCACTTTCTCGATCTGCGGCGTACGCCTACGCGTTCCCCGTCGGATTTCGGCGGTGGCGGTCCGCGGAGCGGCGCCACAAGTCACACTGCGGTCAAGACTGTAAATGACTACGGAAGCTGTGACAAACCCTCCGCTCCCCTGCTCACACAACGAAAGTCGCCCGCGAGCTCCGGTCCCCCACCCCTCGACCGTTATATACTCGTAATTTGGCGTGATCCTATCGAGATCGGACTCGGAACCCAAGCGAACGATCTAGAAGTGACCCGTCGTTTCACCCGCGCGGCGGGGGAAGCTCCAGGCCACACCGCTGGATCTCGTACTTCGGGACGCGGTCGAAGCGATACTTCGCGTACTCGAACGCATGGCTCAGATTCCGCTTGAACAGCGGCCACGTCAGCTCCGCCCGCGACGAATCGAGCACCTCCCGGGTCTGCGGGCACGTGAGCGCCACCCCGGCCTGCGCCACCCAATCCTCGTCGAGGTAGCCGGGCAGCCACGGGTGCACGTTCACCATCCCGGTATCCGCGATCACCCAGTCCGGATACAGCACCTTGTCGTGCCCGATCCGGCCGTCCTCGAGCCGTTCGGTGTGCGCGGCCAGCGGGTAGGCCAGCCCCATCTGATCGATCACCCGCACGTCCAGCGGCGTGTTCATGCTGGTCATCCCCAGATTGAGGAAGAACACCGTGTGCCCGGCGCCGCCCGGCGGGATCGGCTCCGGCGGCGGAACCACATCCCATGCGTCGAACGACGGCGTCGGCAGCAGCACCCCACCGTTCGGCGTGTTCTCGATCGCCTCCACCATCGCCCGCATCCGCGGGTAGTCGAGGTAGTCCTCGGCCCGGATCGGATGCGCGTGACCGGTGTTCATGGCGTAGAACGCGCGCTCGTCGACGATTCCGGACCGACCGACCACCGCTCCCTCGGTCATGCCCGTGGTCCCGGCGGCGAACGCCGACCACACGACCGTGCCGAGCCACAGCACCCCGACCGCACCGGCGATCGTCGTCGCCCGGCGCGGCTCACCGCTCTCGGGCAGACGCAACGGCACGACCGCGACGGGGATCAGAAGACAGAACAACGGCGGCAGCAGCACCCGCCCGTGCATGAAGTCGCCGCCGACGCGCAACGAGTACAGCGCGAGCAGCACGCCGCTGCCCAGCACGAACACGACCACCGCGGTCGGGGTGCGCAGCGCCCGCTGTCCCCGCGCGAGCAGGGTGCGCGCGTCGCCGGATGCCAGGCCGCGCACGCGCTCGCCGAGGGTCGCGTCGTCCCGGCGGCTCGTCGAGAACATCACCACCACGACGATCAGCAGCAGGAGCAGCGGGAACCACAGCAGATAGGGGTTCACGAGATTGCCCAGGTATTCGAAACCCTGCGCCCACTTCGCGCCGCCCGCGTCCTTCGAGACGGCGGTGTTCGGGTAGGGCAGGCCGTAGTAGCCCATGCGCCAGATCTGGTAGCCGACCGGCACCGCACCCGCGACTGCGACCATCGCGGCACGCACGCGCCACGTCTGGTCGGCGGCGAGGAACAGCATCGCCAGCGCGATGACGGCCAGGACCGCGAGTTCGGGCCGCACCAGCGGTCCGAGGCCGGCGACGAACGCCGTCCCGAGCACCCCGGCGGTCCCCGGCGTCTCGGTCGTGGACCAGCGCACCATGAGCAGCCACAGCAGCGCGATCCAGAAGATCACCAGGCAGCTCTCGAGCCCGGACGTCGCGAAGTCGCGTGCGGGCGGAACCGCGATGTAGACGAGCATGCCCGCGGGAAGCAGCAGCAGCGTGCCTCTCGCCTCGCGCAGCCGCCAGCGGTAGAGCCGGGCCGTGCCGAACATCGCGACGACCACCGCCGCGGTCGACAGGACCAGCGCCAGCCCGAGCACCACGTACTCGAGGCGCGCCCCGGTGAACCACCCGAACACGTAGACCAGGTACGTCCACAACGTGGACGTGTTGGCCTCCACGCGCTCCCCGATGTTGAACACCGGGCCGTTGCCGGCCAGCAGGTTCCGCACCGTACGGAGCACGATCAGGCCGTCGTCGGCGATCCAGCGGCGCTCCCACGCGCCCCAGAACATGAGCAGGCCGGTGACCACGACACCCGCCGCGAAGATCCCGCGGGCCCAGCCGGGAGTACCGGGAACGCGGTGGCCCGGTCCGCCCTGCCGCGCCGACGACTCGACGTCTGCAGCGACGTCAGAAGAGGTAGACAGCACCACCGACCACCACGATCCACACGATCGCGAGCAACTGCAGAACCCGGTCGCCGAGAGCGATTTCCTCCGGCTCCCCCGCCTCGCCGCCGTCGACGTCGACCGCGTACCGCAGGATCGCGATCACGAACGGGATCATCGAGATGGCGAACCAGTTCGACTCGGCCACCATGTCGCGCTCGAACGCCCACAGGCCGTAGCAGATGACGACCGCGGTCGCCGACAGCGTCCACACGAACCGCAGGTAGGTCTCGGTGTAGTACTCGAGCGACTTGCGGATCTTCGCGCCGGTCTTGTTGGCCAGCCGCAGCTCCGCGTACCGCTTACCGGCCGCCATGAACAGCGACCCGAACGCCATGATCAGCAGGAACCACTGCGACAGCGGGATCCCCGCCGCGACACCACCGGCGATCGCGCGGATCAGGAAGCCGGACGAGACGATGCAGATGTCGAGCACGGCCTGGTGCTTGAGCCCGAAGCAGTATGCGAGCTGGATGCCGATGTACACGGCCATCACGACCGCGAGCTGCCAGTTCGCCAGGAACGAGAGCGCGATCGACCCGACCAGCAGCACCGTGGCCAGCCCGAACGCCAGGTTGACCGGGACGACACCCGCCGCGATCGGCCGGAACCGCTTGGTCGGGTGGGCCCGGTCGGCCTCGACGTCCATCGCGTCGTTGACCAGGTAGATACCCGAGGCCGCCATGCAGAACACGACGAACGCCAGCGCGACGGGCCCGAGGACGTCGAGTTCGGTGGCCGAACCCGCGGCGAGCGGCGCGGCGAGCACCAGTACGTTCTTGACCCACTGGCGCGGCCGGACGGCCTTGACGATGCCCGCAGGCAGGTTCTGGGGCGGCCGGGTGACGGTGGCCGGTTCCTCGCTCATCGTTCTCCAAACTTCTTTTCTGCCCGCACGACCGCGGCGGCCGAAACGGCGCCGAGGGCGGCGCCGGCCAGGACATCCGTCGGGTAGTGCACACCGAGGACGAGTCGCGACAGCAACATCGGCGGGACGAGTACCGCGGGCAAGGGTAGCCCGGTCAGGCGGCCGAGCAGGACCGCGGCCGCGGTTGTCGAGGTGGCGTGCGACGACGGGAAGCTCAATCGGCTCGGCGTCGACACGTTCACCGCGACCGTCGGATCGTCGGGCCGCGGCCGGCGCACGATGCGCTTGACCACGATCGACGCCGCGTGCGCACCGACCGCTCCGACCGCGACACCCGCCCACTGCCGGCGACGACGACGGTCGACGAGTGCGCCGACACCACCGATCGCGGCCCAGCCGAGGGCGTGCTCACCGAAGTGCGACATGCTGCGGGCGATCGCGATTGCCTGCGGCCGGGAACCGACGGTGGCCTGCACGGCCTGCAGGATCCGGATCTCCGACTCGGTGGTCGTCCAGGCGTCGGTCTTCCGGGCAGCTCGATCACTGCTCGACAGCGAAGACACGCTCCCACTCCTCCTTGCTCGTCAGGGCAGGAACCGCATCCTGGTACTGCTTCTTCAGCTCCGGGAACCGTCGTGCCAGTTCGCGCCGCAGTCGCAGCGCCTCGGACAACAGTGCCCCGGCCTGCGCTCGGTCGCGCTTACGGTAGACGACGCCGCGCCCATCCGCGGTGGTGACGGTCACACCGTCGACCTGCGACAGCAGGAACCAGCGGGCATCGATCGTCGGAACGTTCATCTGAGGCTGCTCGTGATGCGTCTCGGCGGCCGGACGCAGGTTGTGCGCGACGCCCTTCGCGAGCCGCGACAGCTTCCCGATCGGTCCGCGCGGCTGCCCGACCGCACCCACCCCGGCACCCGACGGCAACGGCAGCTCCGTCGACGACGGCAGCACCCGCGCGTCGGAGAAGTTCTTCCGCAGCGCGTGCACCTGGCCGAGGGCGGTCGGGAGCAGCTCGAAGAGCCTGTCCGGTCCGGCGAGGAAGTCCTCGATGGCCTTGTTCTGGATCGCGACGGTCGAGTATTCGAGGCACACGAGGTGCTTGATCGTCGCCTTGACCGTGTCGAGCACCAGGCCGCGGCCGTCGCCGGGCATGTGCAGCGCCGCCACGACGAGCCGGTTGCGCAGGTGGAAGTACGCCTGCCAGTCGATCGCGTCGTCCTTGTCGGACCAGGCCATGTGCCAGATCGCGGCACCGGGCATCGTCACCGTCGGGTAGCCGGCGGCGCGCGCCCGCAGCCCGTACTCGGCGTCGTCCCACTTGATGAACAGCGGCAGCGGCTGGCCGATCTCCTCCGCGACGACGCGCGGGATCATGCACATCCACCAGCCGTTGAAGTCGACGTCGATGCGGCGGTGCAGCAGCTTCGAGTTCTCGCGGTCGCGCAGCGGCTTCGCCGCGAAGTCGTGGTCGTATTCGACGTTCGGGGCGGCCGACCACATGAAGATCGACCGGTTCACGACCTCGCCCATCGTGTGCAGGTGACTGCGCTCTTGCAGATTGAGCATCTGGCCGCCGACGAGCATCGGGGACTTCGCGAACCGCGACAGGGCCAGCGCGCGCAGCACCGAGTCCGGTTCGATCTCGATGTCGTCGTCCATGAAGAGGATGTAAGGAGAATCGGTGGTCTTCAACGCCTCGTACATGATGCGGCTGTAGCCACCGGAACCACCGAGATTGGCCTGGTCGTGGATGACCAGCCGGTCGCCGAACGGCGCGGCGGCCTCGGCGAAGTCGTCCTCGTCGCGGACCTTGCGGGTGCCCTGGTCGGGGATGATCACGGCGTCGACGACGTCCATGACCAGCGGATCCGACGCGAGCGCCCGCAGCGCCTTCACGCAGTCGGCGGGACGGTTGAACGTCGGGATGCCGACGGCGACCGACGCCTTGCCGGGCGCCTCGACCGGCGCGTACCAACCGGCGGAGACGAGCGTGACGTCGGTGTCTGTGGTGATGTCGAACCAGATCCAGCCGCCGTCCTCGAACGGGCCGAGGTCCGTCTCGAGTTCGACGATCGTCGCGGCGTCACCGGCAGCGGTGAACTCGCGGCCCTGCACGTGGATGCGGCTCGAGTCGGCCTTGCTGCGGTAGACGTCGACCCGGCCGTGCCCGGACAGTTCGAGGCGCAGCACGACGGACCCGAGCGTGCTCCAGCGTCGCCAGTAGCTCGCCGGAAACGCGTTGAAGTAGGTGCACAGCGAGACCTCGGACTCCGCGCCGATGTTCAGCGTGGTCCGGCTCCGGGCGTGCGCGCGACGCGCGTTGGTCGGCGATTCCTCCAGGTAGAGGGTGCGCACGTCGAGCGGCTCACCGGGGCGCGGCAGGATGATGCGCTGCAGCAGCGACTTGCCGAGCAAATTGTCCGGGCTCACGGTGTTCCCCTGCACGTTCTCCTCGAGTTCCCCCACGCTCACGATGCGTCCCCCGAGACCGGCACACCGGATTCGAAGAACGGGACGAGGGTGTTGTCGAACATGCTCAGCGCGCTGGCGATCGCCATGTGCATGTCCAGGTACTGGTAGGTACCCAGGCGGCCACCGAACAGCACATTGTTCTGCGCGGCCTCCTGCTTGGCGCGGTCGCGGTAGGCGGTGAGCTTCGCGCGGTCCTCCGGCGTGTTGATCGGGTAGTACGGTTCGTCGTCGTCACCGGCGAACCGCGAGTACTCGCGCATGATCACGGTCTTGTCGGTCGGGTACGTGTCCCGCTCCGGGTGGAAGTGCCGGAACTCGTGGATGCGGGTGTAGGGGACGTCCGCGTCGTTGTAGTTCATGACCGGCGTGCCCTGGAAGTCGCCGGTGGGCAGCACCTCGGTCTCGAAATCGAGGGTGCGCCAGCCGAGTTTGCCCTCGGCGTAGTCGAAGTAGCGGTCCAGCGGACCGGTGTAGACGACGGGGGCGTCCGGGCTGGCGGCGCGGATCTCGTCGCGCACCTCGAACCAGTCGGTGTTCAGCCGGACCTCGATCCGCTCGTCCTTCGCCATGTTCTCGAGCCACGCGGTGTAGCCCTCGACGGGCAGACCCTCGTAGGTGTCGTTGAAGTAGCGGTTGTCGAAGTTGTACCGGACCGGCAGGCGGGTGATGTTGCCGGCGGGCAGGTCCTTCGGGTCGGTCTGCCACTGCTTGGCGGTGTAGTCCCGCACGAACGCCTCGTAGAGGGGACGGCCGATCAGGGAGATCGCCTTCTCCTCGAGATTCTTCGCCTGCGACGAGTCGATCTCGGCCGACTGCTCCTTGATCAGGGCGCGGGCCTCGTCGGGCGTGAAGTAGCGGCCGAAGAACTGCGAGACCAGACCCAGGCCCATCGGGAACTGGTAGGCCTGGCCCTTGTGCATCGCGAAGACGCGGTGCTGGTAGTTGGTGAACTCGGTGAACTGGTTCACGTAGTCCCAGACCCGCTTGTTCGACGTGTGGAACAGGTGGGCGCCGTACTTGTGGACCTCGATACCCGTCTCGGGTTCGGGCTCCGAATAGGCGTTGCCACCGAGGTGGTGGCGACGCTCGACGACCAGTACTCGCTTCCCGAGCTGCGTTGCGGCGCGCTCGGCGATCGTCAGTCCGAAAAATCCGGATCCGACGACGATCAGGTCGTGGTCACCGGTGGAGGGCTGGGGCGCTGATGCAGCAGTCACGGAAGACCAGGGTAGGCGACCGCTGTCCTCGTGCGTGTTTCCGGTAGCCGCAGCTACCGGAAACACGCACGTCAGGCGAGCAGTGCGCGCAGCGCCGCACGGACGAATTCGGCTCCGGCGGTGCCGCCGTAGTTCGCCGCGAACCGTTCGTCGGCGACGTACATGTCGGCCAGTCCCAGCACGTAGTCGCGGTCGGGTTCGGTCTTGCCGTAGCCCGGCGTCCCCGGAATCGATCCGAGCCACTCGACGTGCCGTCGCGCGAGCTCGAGTCCGCGGTCGCCGGCCGGGTCGAGACCGGCCTGCACGGCGGCCGTCCAGTCGGCGCCGAGCCTCGCCGCGACCGCCTGCCAGTCGCGACGCTGTTCGTCCGTCATCTCCCGCCACCAGCGGTCGCTGCTGTCGTAGGCGTCGCGGCCCCACCGTTCGATCACTTCGTCGCGGTACTGCGTGTGGTCGAAACCGTCGAACATTTCCTCTGCCATCAGTTCCTCACCTGCCTCCGTCTTGCGGATGGTCGTGCGCACCGCCTCGATGCGGCGCCCCAGCTGGCGCTGCTCGAGTTCGAGCAGCTCGAGGTGGGTGCGCAACGCCTCGGTGGTGTCGGCCTGCCCGCGATCCGCGAGGTGATCGCCGGGCAGGCCGAGGCCGAGTTCCCGCAGCAGCAGGATGCGTTGCAGCTGCACCAGCGCGTCGCGGTCGTAGAACCGCATGCCGTTCGCCCCTGTCCGGCTCGGCGGGAGCACGCCCACGTCGCCGTAGTGCCGCAGGGTTCGGCTGGTGACCCCGGCCGCGCGGGCCAGTTCCTGAATGGACCATTCACGCTGTGTCGTCTGTTCACGCTGTGTCGTTTGTTCACGCTGTGTCACGGCGTTCCCTTCCTCGTGACATCCAGCGTGCATCTTGACGTTGCGTCAATGTCAACAGCGAGAACCGGACGACGAAAACGGCCGCCGGCGGGTGGAACCCGTCGGCGGCCGCCTCGTCCCCGTGATGGGTGGCTGTGTTATTCGGCGCTACCGGTTCCCGGCAGCCACTGCCGCAGGATGGAGGCGTCGAACACCTGGGCCCCGAACTCCGGTGTCCACAGGATGACCCCGTTGGTGAAGACCTGGAACTTGCCGCGCTCGTCGGGCAGCATCAGCTCGGGTCCGACGGGAGAACCGAGTTCGCCCGAGACCCCGCCCAGCTCGTTGTACTTCTCCTGGATCGCCGGGCTCTGGTCGGTGCCGAACGGGGTGATGGCGACCTCCGGGCCCGTCTCGGGGGCCGGGGTGCTCGGCGGGACGGTCGATTCCGCGCCCTCGTTGACGGTGAACCAGTCGGACCGCAGCCCCAGCTTGGCGCGGGCCTCGGCGCCCGTGGTCTCGATGCTGCGGTCGGAGCCGACCACCCGGACCCGGGTGACGCGACCACCGTCGGCACCGAGGTTGTTGCGGGTCAGCACCTCGAAGTTCTGCAGTTCCCCGACTCCGAACGCGTTGCCGATCTCGCCGGCGGTGAGGGTCTTGGCCCACTGCTGGTTCGGTGCCACCTTGTCGCCGAGGTCCTCGACGGACGGGAAGTCGCCGCCCGCGCTGTAGCCGCCGGTCGACGCCGAGAACTCGGTGCGCACGACCTTGCCGTCCCGCATCAGCACCATGCCGCGGGTGGTGCGCACGGCATCGTCGGTGCGCGGGTCCTCCTTCGCCGATCCGCCGTAGACCTGGCAGCTCTGCGTGTCGCAGGTCTGCCACTTCTCGTGGCGCTGCTCGGCGAGGGCATAGGAGCGGGCCGCGATGGCCTGGGCGCGCAGCGCCTCGGCGCCGCCGGTGTCGGCCCAGCCGGGCAGCGACTCGACGGGCACGACCGCGCGGAGGTAGTCCTCGACGGAGAGCCGGTTGACGGTGCGGGCGGCGTTGCCGTCGAGCACCACCCCGATGGCGCCGCGGTAGGAAGTGCCGTCGGCGCACAGCTTGAGGTGTTCGTTCGCGGGCCGGTCCTCAGCGAGGTCGACGGGGTCGACCCAGGGCAGATCGGCGCGGCCCTGCCACCGCACCTCACCGGAGCAGCCGGCGGTGACGACGACGTCGGCGCCGCCGTCCGCGGTCGGTGTCAGGTGCGCGGCATCACCGGGCCCGACCTGCTGACCTGCGACGACGAGCCCGGCGTCGGAGAACACCGCGAGGGGAACGTCGTCCTGGCCGACGAGTCGCACGGCGATCGGCGTGACGTCGACGGTGCCGAGCGTGGTGCCGCCGTAGTAGTGCCCGACGATCCGTTCCGCGGTCCACCCGTCCTGCGCGTATCCGTAGGCACCCCACTGGCCCATGCCGCGGCCGTGGCCGTGGCCGTAACCGGTGAACGTGAACGGGGTGTCGGCGGAGACGGCCTGCTCGACCGTGGGTGCGCCGGACCGCACGTGCACGATGCCGCCGATCGTGGCGCCGATCAGGAGTGCGGGCGCGAGACCGAGCGTGGCGGCACGCGCGACCGCGGGCTTCCAACCGCTGCGCAGGGGCCGACCGACGATGATGCGACTTCTGCGGATTCGTCCCCTGCGGCGGTTCGGCTGTCGTGACATGCGCTGCGCTCCCTCGTTGTCTCACTCCGGGGTGCCGCGCGAACGGACAGTTCGCACGATCGGACTCGAACAAATCCTCAAGCTCAGGTTGAGGCTTAAGGTTTAATGCGACTAGTGTTGCAAGAGTGACTGAACAAGGCAACAACAGACACACCAGTCACATGAGAATCACAAGTTGCACAAAATGAGACCGAAATGCCTCAGGGAGTCGGGCTTGTAACGGAGTATTCGGTCCGTTGAGACCTGCCCCCGAACAACCGACACAGGAACGCCGAACACGAACGCAGAACACACAAGGGGAGAGCAACAGTGCCGCATCGCCGCCCGAAGCCGTCGATCGTCCTGGGTGCCGTCGCAGCCCTTGCGGTGGCCACGCCGTTCGCCGTGTCCGGCCTGACGAACGGAACGTCCGACGTCCGCACCGCGAACGAGACCACGGATGCGATCGCCGCGATCGCACCGCAGATCGCCGAGGTCGTCCTCGCGAACGCGCCCGACGTCGTCATTCCGCTCCAGGATCTGACCGGACTCAACCTTCCGGACCTGAGCATCAAGGAACTCGTCGAGGGTCTGCCCGCCATCACGCCCGCACCGAACCCCGACGCGACCGGGCTCGTCGATCGCATCGGCGCCACGGTCAAGGAGATCACCCGCGACAGCCCGTTCAGCATGGTCGCGCTGGCCGCGCGCGACGTGGCGGCAACCGACGCCCTGATCCGCTCCCGGAACGAGGACGGCAGCTGGAGCCCGTGGACGGCCACCGAGCCGATCGAGTCGACCCGGCGGGACAACGTCGCCGACAGCCGCGGCGGAACCGAACCGATCTATGTCGGTCTCACGCGCGCGGTGCAGGTGCTGCTCACGCCGCGTCCGGGACCCGAACCGACGCTCGCGGGCGCCGAGGCCCCCGCACCCGCCGAAGCTCCCGCGCCTGCCGAAGTTCCCGTGGCCGCACCTCAGGATCCGGCCCCCGAGCTCGGGTACGTCCCGGCGTCGTCGTCGCGTCCGCTGCGCGCGCAGGAGCCTGCCGCCGCGCCCACCGACGATGTCACCGCGGTGCTCATCAACCCGGGCAGCGGTGCCGCCGATGCGTACCTCTCGGACGTCGCCGAGCCCATCGCGGGGAGCGGACTGAAGGTCATCACCCGCGCCCAGTGGGGTGCCGACGAGTCGCTGCGCTGCGACGAACCCACCTACGACGACTCCCTCGGCGGTGCCACCGTCCACCACACGGCCGGCAGCAACGACTACTCGAAGGCCGAGTCCGCCGAGATCGTCCGGGCCATCTACGCGTACCACGCGCAGACCCTCGGCTGGTGCGACGTCGGCTACAACGTGATCGTCGACCGCTACGGGCAGATCTTCGAAGGCCGCGCCGGCGGTCTCGACCGTCCGGTCCAGGGCGCTCACGCCGGTGGGTTCAACGAGAACACCATGGGTATCGCCATGATGGGCGACTTCTCGAGCGTGACGCCCCCGCAGGTGACGCTGGACGCGGTCGGCAAGTTCCTCGGGTGGCGGCTGAAGAAGGCCGGTCTGGATCCCAAGGGCCGCACCACCATGTACTCGGAGGGCACGTCGTTCACGCCCTACCCGCAGGGAGCCGCGGTCGATCTGCCGATCATCTTCGCGCACCGCGACGTCGGCAGCACCAGCTGCCCGGGCGACGCCGGATACGCCCAGATGAGCAAGATCCGCGACATCGCCGCCGCCGCGGCGGCCGGAACCGGACTGTCGGTGCCGTCGAAGCCGTCGTCGCCGTCGACTTCCGAGCCCGACACCGCCGTGCTCGCAGGTGACAGCTCGACCCCGATCCCGCCGAACTCCGCCGGAGCCCCGTCGACCGGATCCGCGGACAACGCGCAGGGCCTGATCACCGAGCTGCTGCGGCTGACCGACAACTCCCCGCTCGCGCAGAAGTGGATCGCCGAGGGCGGCGAACTCGGCCGACTGGGCGCCGCGCTCACGGGTGTCCTGCTGGCGAAGGGCGGATTCGAGCACGCGGAGTTCGTCAACGGTGCGATCTACACCTCACCGAACGGCGGGGTGTGGACGGTGCTCGGCGAGATCTACAAGGCGTGGAAGCAGTACGGGCTCGACGAGGGCGAACTCGGCCTGCCGATCAGCGACGAATACCGGGTACCGGACGGCTGGCGCTCGGACTTCGAGAACGGGTCGCTGATCTTCAACGAGATCACCGGCGCCGTGACGAAGGTGCTGCGCGCCTACAACGACGCCTACGAGGAGTCGCTGCGGACCGCTCCCCCG
>NZ_JADZGH010000138.1:2188-4747 GCF_015865005.1 Rhodococcus sp. CX | reverse complement strand
GACCGGGACCGGGTCGAGGGCGGGCACGGTGTCCGGGGACAGCACCCGCTGGACCGGGCCGTCGGCGGTGGCGGGAAACACCGTGCGCAGCGCCTCGTGGCGGGTCACCACGTCGCGGACCGCGGCCGACAGCGCCTCGACGTCGAGCCGGCCGGTCAGCCGGATCGCCATCGGGATGTTGTAGGCCGCCGACGCGGTGTCGAGCTGGTTGACGAACCACAGGCGCTGCTGCGCCGCGGACACCGGGACCGGGTCCGGGCGGGGCCCGGCGACCAGCGGCGGCCGGTCCACGGCGCCGGCGGCGTGCAGGGCCGCGGACAGGGCCCGGACCGTGGGCGACTCGAACAGCGCGCGCACCCCCAGGTCGGTGCCGAGCGCGGCGTTGATGCGGGCCAGCACCCGGGTGGCGATCAGCGAGTTGCCGCCCAGATCGAAGAAGCTGTCGTCGATCCCGACCCGGTCGAGGCCGAGCTGGTCGGTGAACACCTCGGCGACGGTGCGTTCGATGTCGGTGGTGGGGGCGGTGAACTCGGTCGCGGACGTGAACACCGGGTCGGGCAGCGCGCGGCGGTCGAGCTTGCCGACGGGGGTCAGCGGGATCCGGTCGAGCACGGTAACCGCGGCGGGCACCATGTACCCCGGCAGCCGGCGGCCGACGTGCGCGAGCAGCGCGGCGACGTCGACGGTGTGCCCGGTCTCGGGCAGCACATAGGACGCGAGCAGGGTGTCGCCGGACGGTGCGGTGCGGCCCAGGGTGACCGCGAACGCGACGTCCTCGTGGTCGGTGAGCACCGCGTCGATCTCGCCGAGTTCGATGCGGAACCCGCGGATCTTGACCTGGAAGTCGGAGCGGCCCAGGTACTCGGCGTTCGCCCGCTCACCGTTGGAACGCCAGCGCACCACGTCGCCGGTGCGGTACATGCGGGAGCCCGGGGGGCCGTAGGGGTCGGCGACGAACCGGGTGGCGGTCAGCCCCGGCTGGTTGTGGTAGCCGCGGGTGACGTCGGGTCCCCCGATGTACAGCTCGCCGGCGAGCACGGGAGGCAACGGGTGCAACCGTTGATCGAGCAGGACCTCGTTGACTCCGCACACCGGGGTGCCGAGGGTGATCGGATTGCCCGCTCGCAGCGCGGCGATGTTCACGACCACCGTCGTCTCGGTCGGCCCGTACCCGTTGTACATGCGGCAGCGGGGCGCCCAGCGGGCCGCCAGCTCCGGGGGGCACGCCTCCCCGGCGACGATCACGACCTCCAGGTCGACCTGGGCGGGGTCGACCGAGGCCAGCGCGGCCGGGGTCGCGAACGCGTGGGTGACGCCCTGCTCGCGCCAGATCCGCGCGAGCTCGTCGCCACCGTAGACGGTGTCGGGCACGATCACGAGGGTCGCGCCGACACCGAACGCGGTCATGTACTCGAAGATCGACGCGTCGAAGCTCGGCGACGAGAAGTGCGACACCCTGGCGGTCGGCAGCGGCGCCAGCCGGTTGTGCAGCGACGCGGCCAGGTTCGACAGGCCCCGGTGCGGGACGACGACACCCTTCGGGCGGCCGGTGGAACCGGAGGTGTAGATCAGGTAGGCGGGATGGTCGACGTGCAGGTCCGCGCGGCGATCGAGGTCGGTCAGCGGCAGCGGGGACGCCGCGTCCACCCGCTCCTTGAAGTCGGGGCCGTCGAGCACCAGCCACGGCACCGTGTCGGGCAGGGTTCCGTGATGCCGGGCCGTGGTCAGCCCGAGCACGGCACCGGAGTCGGTGAGCATGTGCTCGACGCGGTCGCGCGGGTAGGAGGGGTCGACGGGCACGAACGCCGCGCCGGACTTGGCGACCGCCCAGATCGCGGCGACCGACTCGATGGACCGGGCGATGCCCAGCGCCACGAACTTCTCCGGGCCCAGACCGGCGTCGACGAGGACCCGGGCGGCGCGGTTGGACCATTCGTCGAGTTCGCGGTACGTCACGGTGCGGTCCAGGCAGGACAGCGCCACGGTGTCGGGCACGATCGCCGCGACCGAGGAGAGCAGCTCGTGCCACAGTTGCGGCGACATCGTCGGTCGTCCCCGCGCCGGGACGAGTCCGGCCAGGTCGGCGGGTGCGACGAAGTCGATGTCCCCGACCGGGACCTCCGGGTCGGTGGTGACGGCGGCGAGGATCCGGGCCCAGCGGTCGACGAGTTCGCGGATCGCGTCGGCGTCGAACACCTCGTCGGCGTAGGTGCACCGCACCCGCAGTTCGGTGTCGCCGGGGGCGACGTGCAGCGCGACGTCGACCGGGGCCGGCGGACGGGCGGTCGCGGCGTCGGTGGCGGTGGCGGTGGTGTCGATGGCGGGGTCGGGGTCGTCGACGCTCAGCACCACCGGCAGCATGAGATCGGCGGCCCGCTCCAGGGTTTCCGCGCTCACGTCGGCGTGAGAGAGGGCACCGGCGACGACGTCGTGCACCCGCGCGAGGACGGTGCCGAACGACTCGGCGCCGAAGACCGGGATCCGCAGCGGCAGCACCGTGGCGCCGGCCGGCATCCCGACGACGGTGTCCTCGCTGACGGTCAGGCGGGCGACGAGCAC
>NZ_JADZGH010000138.1:0-2178 GCF_015865005.1 Rhodococcus sp. CX | reverse complement strand
CGCGCCGCCCCCGGCGAGGTCGGTGAGGGCGGGCAGGTCGGCGGGGATCGTCACGTCGAGTTCGGCGGTGCCGGACGGCTGGGCGGGACGGCGCCGCAACGCGGGCAGTTCCAGCCGTTCCGGGGCGCCGGCGAGGGTGCGTTCCCAGAACGCGGCGGTGGCGGCGGTGCGGCGGACCCGCCGGCCGATCGCGGCGGACTCCGGGTGGATCCGGTCCACCGCGGTGCCGGCGGCGGCCCGCACGAAGTCGTCGAGCAGCGTCACGAACCGCTCGTGGTGGATCCGCAGCTCGTCCTCGTCGTACCGGTTCGGGTTGCCGCGGAAATCGACGAACGTGCGGGCCGGGGTGCCGGACTGGTAGATGTTCACCAGCAGGTCCTCGACGGGACCGGAGGTCATGATGTGGAAGTCGCCGCGCAGCGGGCCGAGCTGGATCCGCTGATCGAACAGCATGATGTTGATCTGCGGCCCGGCGTACCGGCTGCTGTCCCCCGCCGCCCCGGTTTCGCGGCGCACGTCCTCGAGGCTGCACCGCTGGTGCCGCAGCGCCCCGGTCAGTTCGAGCTGCGCCCGGCCGACGAGGGCTTCGCGGGTGTCGTCGGGGTCGACGCGGATGTGCAACGGCACCGTGTTGACGAGCATGCCGCCGGACCGCCGCACCAGCGCGGTGGTGCGCGCCGACACCGGCAGGTTGACGACCACGTCGTCGTGGCCGGTCAGGCGCGAAAGGTAGGTGGCGAACGCGGCGACCAGCACCGCGCTGGAGGAGGACACGGTGCTGGTTTCGGTGGCGGTCAGATCCCGCACCAGCTCCTCCGGCAGCGCGGTGCCGGTCAGGGCGCTGTGCGCCGCGACCGGTCCGGTGCGCCGGGCCAGGGTGGTACCGGCGTCCATGCCGGCGACCCGGCCCACCCAGTAGTCGCGGTCGGCGACGAAGCGGCTGGACTCGCGGTAGTCGCGGTCCCAGTCGTAGAGGGTGCGCAGGTCCGCGGCGCGGGCGGGTTCGGGATCGCGGCCTTCGAACGCCGCGGTGTACAACTCGGCGATGCGGTTGACCACCGTCATGGCCGCGTAGCCGTCGAGGGCGACGTGGTGAATCCTGCTGTACCACAGGTAGTGCCGGTCGGCGACCTGCAGGATGGTCATGTTCACGAGCGTGTCGCGGGCCAGATCCACCGGGGTGGCGTAGTCGGCGTCCATCCAGGTCCGGGCCGCGGCGAGCGGATCGGGTTCGTCGCGGAAGTCGAGCACCGGGATGTCCTGGTTTTCCAGGGCGGGGTCGACGAACTGGTGGGGTTCGCCGTCGACGTCGATCACCCGCAGGAAGGCGGACTGGAATTCGGCGCCGGCGGTGCGGCCGGCACGCCGCAGCAGATCGATGTCGAGGTCGCCGTGCAGATCGACGTATTGGGCGATGCAGATCGGGACGTCGGGTTCCAGTTGCTGAGCGAACCAGATCGAGCGTTGCGCGGAAGATAGGGGGAAGGCTTCCGACGGCGTCTGCTGAGCGTCTCGCAACAGAAATCTCCCCTCAAGAAAGCGATTCCGGTACGGGCCTGCTCGTCCCCCGACCAATGGCAGGTCCGACCTCGTCGAATCGACGGTGGTGTTGCTCTCTCTCGTTTCGATCGTCCGCTCGCCGGTGATCGTGTCAAGGCGGAAATCCGGCGTGGACGCTCCTCAAGCTAGACCATTGCCGAACCACACGACGCAAAACCGGCACGGGAATTCCGGACCCTCACGGAGCCCGAAACAAAACCGATATCCGAATCCGACATACCGAGTGCATTTACCGTCATGTCAGCGGTTTGATGTCACCATTCGATAGCGATTCGATCACTGCACGATCTCCGGATACGAATTGTCGGTTCTGTTACTGGATGTAACGCGAATTCACCGAGTGGCCGGTCCCCACCCCGTTATTCTCGGGCGCACCGGACAATCCCCACGCACGCCCGCGCGACCCGAAGGAGCACGAGATGCCGCGTCGCTGGACCGTTCGATCGCTCTGCACCCTGTTCGCCGCGACCGCGGCCGTCGCCCTGCCCGCGCACGCGAGCGCGCAGCCGGCGCCACCCGGACTCACCCCCGACGACCTGCGCGTCGCCGCCACCGCCGACTCCCCCGACGCCGCCGCAGCCGATGCCGAAGGTCGGCGCCGGTTCCATGAACGGCTGG
>NZ_JADZGH010000137.1:9816-11977 GCF_015865005.1 Rhodococcus sp. CX | reverse complement strand
AGGCGGCGCACCCGGCGGCGGTGTGCCCGCGTCCTGGCCACCGGTGGCACCGAGATGCTTCTTCGCCGCGTCCTGCGCCTTGTCGACATGCTGGGCGTACTTGCCGCCGGTCTTCTCGTCCACCTGATCGCCGGCCTTGTCGATGGCCGAACCGACCTTGTCGGGATTCTCGGCGGCGTAGTCCTTGCCCTTGCCGACCAAGCCTTTCAACGTATCCATGAAGCCCATCTGCTGTTCCTTCCGTCGAAGCGGAACGGTTCTTGCCGAGGGTGTTCGCAATACGCCGGTCAGTGTACGCCCGGGAGCAGATCGTCCGGGGCGGCGAACAGGCGGCGGTGCTCGCCGTGCAGACGCCCGGTGACCCACCACGAGACCTCCACCAGGAACACACCGACGGCGCCGCACACGAACGCGATCGTCGTGTATCCGAGGTCCGAGGGGTCCAGCGCGAAGAACTCGCGGCAGAACGGCACCGTGAACAGGATCACGTAGCCGAGCACCGATCCGATCAACAGCACGATCTTCCAAAGCTGATACGGCCGGGCGACGACCGCGAGCACCCACAGCGCGATCATGATCAGGGTGATCAGCGCGGACGTACCGGCCTGGATCTTCTGCTGCTCGGTCTGCTCCGGTCCCCCGTACACGAGCACGTAGCAGACGAACGTCGCGACACCGATGATCACGCCCGACGGAATCGCCAGCCGCATCACGCGGGGCACGAACCCGGACCGGGCACGCTCGTTGTTCGGGGCCAGCGACAGCAGGAACGCCGGGATGCCGATGGTGAACCAGGCGGCGATCGTCACGTGCCGCGGCAGGAACGGATAGGGCAGCGGATCGAAGTCGAACAGCTGCGACAGCACCCCGGAGACCCCGACGAAGAACGCCAGCAGCACCGAGTACACCGTCTTGGTGAGGAACAGGTTGGAAACCCGTTCGATGTTGCCGATGACGCGGCGGCCCTCCCCCACCACGTGCGGCAGGGTCGCGAACTTGTTGTCCAGCAGCACGATCTGCGCGACCGCGCGGGTTGCGGGGCTGCCCGAGCCCATCGCGACTCCGATGTCGGCGTCCTTGAGGGCCAGCACGTCGTTCACGCCGTCGCCGGTCATCGCGACGGTGTGCCCACGCGACTGCAACGCCCCGACCATCGCGCGCTTCTGATCGGGCCGCACCCGGCCGAACGTGGTCGCGGACGCGACGGTCTCGGCGAGCTCGTCGGGGTCCTCGGGGAGGGTGCGCGCGTCGACCGGCCGATCCCCGTTCGAAAGACCCAGCGACGACGCGACCGCGCCGACCGACACCGCGTTGTCACCGGAGATGATCTTGACGTCGACCTTCTGCCCGGCGAAGTACTCGAGGGTGTCCCTCGCGTCGGGCCGCACCCGCTGCTCGAGCACGACCAGCGCACGAGGGGTGACGGTGCCCGGCGCGGCCTCGTCCTCGACGGGACGGTCGCTCTCGGCGAACAGCAGCACCCGCAGCCCCTGCGCGCCGATCTCCTCGGCCTTGCGGGCGGCGTCGGATGCCGGATCGAGCAGCACGTCGGGGGCGCCGAGCAGCCAGTTGCCGTGGGCACCGTAGGACTGGCCGCTCCACTTCTTCGCCGACGAGAACGGGGCGGTCGCGGTCGCCGCACCCCAACCCGGATCGTCGGGCAGGGCCTCCGCGATCGCGGCGACGCTCGCGTTCGGGCGCGGATCGTCGCCGGCCATCGCCGCGAGCGCGGCGCGGACCGTGTTCTCGTCCGCGCCGTCGATCGGCACGATCTCGGCCAGCCGCATCCCGTTCTCGGTGAGGGTTCCGGTCTTGTCCGCGCACACCACGTCGACGCGGGCCAGGCCCTCGATGGCCGGCAGTTCCTGCACGAGACACTGGCGCTGCCCGAGCCGGACCACCCCGACCGCGAACGCGATCGACGTCATCAGCACGAGGCCTTCGGGAACCATCGGCACGAGCGCGGCCACCATGCCGCTCAGCGCGGGACCGAGCGACTCGCCGCTCGAGAACAGCTGGTTGTAGATGATGAGCAGACCCGCCGGGATCATCAGGTAGGTGATGAACTTCAGGATCTTGTTGATGCCGGCCATCAGTTCCGAGTGCACCAACGTGAACTTGCTGGCCTCCTCGGCCAGCCGCGCCGCGTAGGCATCGCGAC
>NZ_JADZGH010000137.1:8860-9667 GCF_015865005.1 Rhodococcus sp. CX | reverse complement strand
GTACGACCGGCTTGGTCTGGCTGACGATCGCGAGCTTGTCCAGGGTCCGTTTCGCGCGGATCTCCTGGATGATTCCGATGCCGCTGTTCGCCACGATCAGCAGGCCGAACATGCCGTCGATGATCGAGCCGGTGGACAGCACGATGAGGAACAGCACACCGAGGATCGCGTTGATCCGCGTGAACACGTTCGCGCGGACGATGTCCTTGACGGACCGGGACGCGCGATCGGGAACGTCGTTCGTCTCGCCCCGCGCCACACGTTCGGCGACCTGCTCGGTGGTCAGGCCGCCGGCGACATGGGCGGGATCGGTCACGACCGTCTCACCGGCACCGACGACCGCGGTGGGCTCTTCAACTGACATGAAGAACAGGCTATGCCAGCGCGGGGAAGTTGCGATCGCGCACCGAGCGGCAGGACCGCGTTTCACCCGCGAAGCGGCACGGGTACCCGCGACGGCATGACATCTCTGAAGGCGCTCGCACTGGTCTGCACGCTCAAGCCGTCCCCGGCCGCGTCGAGCAGCGATCTGATCACCGAACACGTCCTCGCCGAGCTCGGCAAGTACGACGTGACCGGTGAGGCGATCCGGCTGGTCGATCTCGACATCCGTCCCGGCGTCGAGGCCGATATGGGGAACGGCGACCGATGGCCGGACGTCCGACGGCGCATCCTCGACGCCGACATCCTGCTGATCGCGACCCCCACGTGGCTCGGCCAGATGTCGAGCGTGGCCAAACGGGCGCTCGAACGACTCGATGCCGAACTCTCCGAGACGGACGACGAGGGCCGCCCGATCCTGTTCGG
>NZ_JADZGH010000137.1:3833-8850 GCF_015865005.1 Rhodococcus sp. CX | reverse complement strand
CGCGATCGTGGCGAGTCTGTTCCAGGCGCTCGACGACTGCGGGTACACGATCCCGGCGCAGGGGTGCACGTACTGGAACGGCGAAGCGATGACGCCCGGTGACTACAACGACCTCGACTCCGTGCCCGACGCGGTCGCCTCGGCGACGGCGACCCTCGCCCGCAACACGGCGCATCTCGCCCGCGTACTGCTGAAGGATCCGTATCCGCCGGCCGAGTGAGGACCGGCCCCCGTCACTACTCGCCGGCCCCGCCTTCTTCTCCTGCCCGGCGCGCCGGATCCGTCGCCTCCTGGCCGGCGTCGGTGCCGCTGTCGGGCCGATCCCCGTGATCCGATTCGAGATCGTCGTCCTGCGGGGTTTCCTCGGGGTCGGGTGACACCCGGTGGAAGCCCTCGTCCTCGTCGTGCTTGCCGGACGCGTTCATGTCGCTCCTCCTCACCCCGGGCGCACCGGCGGTGCGCGCCACCTCGAATTTCAGCCCGAAGTTGTCGAACGTGTTCGGCAACGGACGGTCGGGGGCCGGCACCGGATCGGAGACGACCCGGAAGTCCGCAGCGGCGAGCATCCGCGCCAGCAGGGTGCTGGTCACCAGCAGCACGAGGTTGCGGCCGGGG
Source organism: Rhodococcus sp. CX (assembly GCF_015865005.1). NCBI lineage: Bacteria > Bacillati > Actinomycetota > Actinomycetes > Mycobacteriales > Nocardiaceae > Rhodococcus > Rhodococcus sp. CX. The sequence continues at coordinate 8,235 of NZ_JADZGH010000137.1, read as the reverse complement.
CACGCCGCCGGTCCGGCGCTGAACGGCACCAGTTCCGGACGTCTCTCCGCGCGTCCGTCCAGCCACACCTCGGGGACGAACTCGTCGGCGAACGACACGGTCTCGCCGTCGCGGTGGAAACCGGCGGTGAGGATCATGAATCCGGTGCCGGCGGGAATGGTGAACCGCTCCTGCTCCGGGCCCCACACCGTGTCGCGGGTGGAGTCCCGCAGGATCATCGGCGTCGTCGGCCACAGACGCACCGATTCGAGTACGGCGGCCCTCAGATACGGGTAGGGCTGCGGCTTCTCGGCGTCACCGGCGGCGATCTCCGCGCGTGCGGTCCCGCGCTGCCCCGGGTGACCGGCGAACAGCGCGAGCGTGCGCGCAGCGGCCATGCCCGCGGCGTCGAACGCGAACAGCCAGTGCGGAATCTGACCGACCGGATCGGTCGCACCTCCGGCGGGTAGCGCGGCGAGTGCTCCGGCGAGCGAACCCGGCTCGGCCCGGTCCACGTAGCGATACAGGTCTTCGGTGAAGCGGTCGCGAAGACGGCTCCGCTCGGGAATGAAATAGGACCAGTTCCCGTTCGCGCGAAGCTTTTTCAATCTGTCGGTGATGTCGTTGTCCTCGGCGGCGGAGTCGCCCAGGACGATCCGGCGAACGATGCGCCACCAGGTTCGGGTGAACTCGTCGTTGTCGAGAGTGCCGGTGCGGATCGCCGATTCGAGGAGGGCGACCGCCTCCCGGTCGACGACCTCCACGATCGGTTCGGCCAGGTGATGCAGGGTGTGCGCGGTGTCGAGTGCCTCTTCGTTGAGCCGGCGGCGTTCGGAGCGGATGGAGCCCTGCGAGATGAGCACACCGTGCGGCTGGAACGGCGAGAGTGCACCCTTCTTCTCCCGGGTGGCGGGGTCGAACGGGTCCGGCGAGTCCTCGAGGATCCTGCCGACATCGGCCGGGTCGAGCACGACCGCCAGCCGCCTGCCGGGCAATTCGATCCGCAGCGGCCCGGAGCCGTGTTCCGCACGCAGCCGGCGCAGTGCGTGCACGGCGGACGCGTCGGCGCCGAACCGTTCCAGCAGCGCCATCGACCGGGACCTACGGGCGATCACCCCGGCGGCGACCGACGGGAAGCCGAGGGTCGCGACCAGACGCAGCGCCCGGAGGCCGCTCACGGCCGGGCCGGTCGCGGACGTCGAATGTGCGGTACCTGCGGGTGTCGCCATGACGCACTGGTACCCGCTCCGCCTTCCCGCGAAACGAGCCTGGGTCAGGAAAAGACAAGCACTCTTGACACCGGATGACAAGGATGCTTGACTTCCACTCGTGGCAGGCACACCGGGAAGCAACCGAGTTCGCGAGTTCCGCAAGCAACTGCGGATCACCCAGGCCGAACTGGGCGAGCGGGTCGGCGTCAGCCGTCAGAGCATCGTGTCCACCGAGAAGGGCGACTATGCGCCGAGCGTCTACCTCGCATTACGGCTTGCCCGCACCCTCGGCACCACCGTCGAAGATCTGTTTCCACTCACCGAGGAGGACTCCCCATGACCGCATTCGTCAAGGCCGCTCGCGTGATCGGGGATCTCGACGACGACTTCTACCGCGACGAACGTCAGCGTGACGTCTGGAACGAAGCGTCCGCAGTGGGATTCCAACTGACCCAATGGATTGCGCTCGTCGCGACGGCCGTCCTCCCGTGGGTCGCCGGACGCGTCGGCGCGTGGACCGCACTCGGCATCATCCTCGCGTGGTTCGTGGTCTCGATCGTCACCGCCGCCTACGCACGCTCCCAGGACGTCGACGTGTACGCCTCCGCCAAGACGTGGCGCCCCCGCGCCATCTTCGCCGCTGCGCTGTACATCGCGGGGGCGGTCGGCATCTACGCCCGCCTGTCCGCACCGCTCGACCAGGATCCGGAAACGTGGCTCGGGATGATCGTCGGCGGGATCTGCGGTGCGGCAGCGGTTTTCGCGATCATCGCATGGCGCAGGCGCCGCGACGCCCGCCGGATCGCCGAGGAAGAAGCGCGCGACGCCGAGGACATGTGAGCGCGCTTCTTCCCCGGACTTCCGTTGCACCGGAACAGGTTCAGGCCAGAACGGCGTCGACCGTCTTCTTGAGCGCCGACGGCTGGGCCGGTGAGCGCGGCGCCTTCTTCTTCAGTTCGAGCATCTCCGCACCGATCTCCTGCAGCTTCTTACGGCCGAGCTGCTCACGAACCTGCGGGAACCACTCTTCCTCTTCCTCTTCGATGTGGTGCTCGACGTTCTCGATCAGCACCGTGGCCTTGGCGTCGAATCGCTCGTCGGAAGGCGACATTCCCGCCAGCTCGGTGACGAGCACGTCGGCGACGTGGTGTTCCTCGTAGGACTCGAGAACGTCTTCCTCCAGGTCCGGCAGGAGATCGCGGACCTTCGGATACATGCACTCGTTCTCGATGTAGGTGTGCACGGTCAACGCCTCGATGATCTTGTCGACGAGCTGCCCCTTCTCCTTCTCCGCGTTCTCACCCGCACCCCGGAAGGCACGGAACAACCGTCGAATCTCCTTGTGATCGTCCTTGAGAATCACGATGGCATCCGTCGACATCAGAACCTCCTCGCGCCGGGGTCCGGCCACCCGAGCCGGACGCGGAATCCGTGTGCTCCTTGGTACCCACGGCAGGAGTCGGGCAAACGGCACATCGTGCGAAGTCTCAGCCGAGGGACACCCACCACGGATGCTGGGCACCCGGCCGGAGCGCGTCGACCCGCTGCCCCGGCATCGGGACCGCGGTCGCGACCCCGGCGGCCTGCGCTGCCGGCAACAGCCGCGCGATCGGCTCGGACCACGCATGGAAGGCGAGGTTGAAGGTGCCCCAGTGCACGGGCACGAGCAGACTGCCGGGGCGGTCCACGCAACCGAGGTCACCGTGCGTTCGCACTGCTTCCTCGGGGTTCATGTGGATGTCCGGCCAGCGACGGTCGTACGCGCCGACCGGCAGCAGCGTCAGATCGAACGGACCGTACCGGTCCCCGACGTCGGCGAACCGCCTCGTGTATCCGCTGTCGCCCCCGAAGAACACACGGCGCGTCGGACCGGCGATCACCCACGACGACCACAGCGTGATGTCCCGCGCGAATCCGCGACCGGAGAAGTGACGGGCCTCGGTGCACGTGATCGTCAGCTCCCCGACCTCGGTGTGCTGATCCCAGTCGAGTTCGACGATCCGCTCCTCCGGAACCCGCCACCGGCGCAGGTGCGCGCCGACACCGAGCGGCACCAGGAACCGGATGTCGCGTTGCGTGGCGGCAAGCATTTCGACGGTGCGGCGGTCGAGGTGGTCGTAGTGGTCGTGGGAGATCACCACCGCGTCGATGCGGGGCAGTTCGGCGAGCTGCACCGGCACCGGATGCATGCGGGCGGGCCCGATCGTCTCCGACGGCGACACCCGATCGCTCCACACCGGGTCCGCGAGAATGCGGTGCCCGTCGATCTCGACGAGCGCGCTGGAATGTCCGTACCAGGTGACCGCCAGCTCGGCGGCGTCCACCGGCGCGAGCGGCGGTGCGAGCGGCACCTCCGTCCGCGGCGTTCCGACGGACCCGCGGGTCAGGATGTCCTTGAGGAAACCACCGCCCGCCTCCGGACCGAGCGTGCTGCTCGGCTCGGAGTTGTGGAACCGGCCGTCGCGATAGCGGGGCGAACCCGCCGCGTACGGCCGGATGTCGGCGACGGACGCACCGATCGAGGTCGGCAGACCGCGGGCGGCACGCGCCACCCACAGCAATCCGGCTCCGGCGAGGGCGGACGAGGCAGCCTGTTTGACGCTCACCACACCACTGTAGGGCGCGTCTCCCGATCCCTCTCGGATCGAAATGGGGATTGGGCGTCGTGCCCGAGGTGCGGGCGGCTACTTTCCGCGGAAGACGGGATCGCGCTTCTCGGCGCGCGCGACGCGCGCCTCTTGTGCGTCCTCGCTCAGCCATGCCGCGGCCAGCGCCGACATCTGTTCCGGCGACGGTTCGTCGCGGGTGCCGTCGTCGTTGAGGAACAGTTTCATCGCGCGCAGCGACAGCGGCGCGAGTGCCGCGATCTCCTGCGCCCATGCCTGCGCCGCCTCGAGGTCGCCGATCCGGTTGGCCAGGCCCCGCGCGAGCGCTTCGTCCGCGTGGATCGAATCGGCGGCGAGGAACACCGCGCGGGCGGCTCCCCCACCGATGAGCGTCGCCAGCCGGCGTACGGTCCATCGGTCCACCGAGATGCCGAGTCGGGCGGCGGGCACCGCGAACCGGGCCTTCGGCGCGACCACCCGCAGATCCGACGCGAGCGCGAGCTGGGTACCGGCCCCGATCGCGGGGCCGTTGACGGCGGCGATCACCGGGATCGGCGCGGTCTCGATGGTCGTGAGCATCTCGGTGAGGCTGTCGAGGAACCCTTC
>NZ_JADZGH010000137.1:0-3823 GCF_015865005.1 Rhodococcus sp. CX | reverse complement strand
ACGCGCGCGTCGTCCTCGACGGCCTGCTCGATGCACTCGCGGAGTTGCACACACATCTCGGTGTTGAGCGCGTTCCGCCGCTCGGCGCGCTGCAGTTTCATCGTGACGACGTCACCGTCGCGGCTGATCCCGATCATGTTCCTTGCCTCACCTTCCGATCCTGGCGCAGGCATCATCCCATCCGGCGAGCCTGAGCGTTCCACGCGGTCGCGCCTGTCGCTCGCGGTAAAATCAGGGGCGGCGAACAATGATGGGGAGCGGATCAGCACACTCGTCGGCTGTACGGCGGGCTGCACTCCCAGGAGTGGTCATGGACCCACGGATTCCCGATGTGAACACGGTCAGGATGGCAGTCGATCTCGCCTGCCGCGCACCGTCGGTGCACAACAGCCAACCGTGGCGGTGGACGTATTCCGACGGGCGCCTCGACCTCTTCAGCGACCGCAGCCGCCTGTTGCCGTCGACGGATCCGTCCGCGCGGCAACTCGTCCTGAGCTGTGGCGCCGCCCTCCATCACCTGCAGATCGCGGCGACCGCGTTGAAGTGGTCCACCGAGATCGACCGCCTGCCGGTGGGAGAACATTCCAATCATCTGGCCAGCATCCGGTTCAGCCACGGCGCTCGACCGGCATCGCACGATTTCGATCTCGTGGCCGCGATCCGCAGGCGTTATTCCGACCGCAGGCCGTTCGCGCCGCCGTCGACCGGCACCGGCTTCCCCGGACCGCTCCGGGAGGTGCTCCACCCGAGAACGAGGGTGACGGTGTTGCCGGAGGATGCTCGCCAGGTCCTCGGTGCCGCCACCGAGCTCACCGCTGCGATGCGACGCTACGACACTGCGTATCAGACCGAACTCCATTGGTGGACCGGCCATTCCGTCGAATCCCTCGGAATTCCCCCGGAGGCGCTCGCCACGGCGGAGCAGAGCGCGCGCGTCGAGATCGGCCGCCGGTTCCCGGCGGGCAGCCGCACCTCGGGCGACGCCCCGGAGACCGACCGCTCGACCGTCATCGTGGTCAGCACCGAAGGAAACACGTGCGAGGACTGGCTCCGAGCGGGCGAGGCACTGTCGGCGGTATTGCTCGAGGCCACCGTCGATCGCCTGGCCACGTGCCCGCTCACCCACGTGACCGAGTTCGGGCAGAGCCGGGAGATGATCCGCACGTTGCTGCCCGAGGGCGGATGCCCGCAGGCACTGGTCCGTGTCGGCACGACCGCGCCGGAGAACCGTCCGAAGCCGACGCCGCGACTGCCCACGGATTCGGTGTTCACGGTGACCGTCCGGCGTGCGACACGGTGATCCGATCCGAACATCTTGCGGGGCAAGGATTTCCGTCCCGTCACTCGTCCGTGTCGTCCGGGGTCGGCTCGGCGCGGTCGGTCTTCGCCGGGCGACCGGGCCGGCGGATCTTCTCCACATGGCCGGGCATCCGGCCGGCCTCGGTCAACGCGCGCCGCAGCAGGAACTCGATCTGCGCGTTGGTGCTGCGCAGCTCGTCGCCCGCCCACCTCGCCAGCGCGTCGTGGACCGCCGGATCGAGCCGTAGCAGCAGCTTCTTGCGTTCGGCCATGCGGATCGGACCTGACTACTGGTAGAGCGAACCGGTGTTGACGACGGGCTGGGCACCCTGGTCCCCACAGAGTACGACGAGCAGGTTGCTGACCATCGCGGCCTTGCGTTCCTCGTCGAGTTCGACGGTGTGCTCGCGCTCGAGCTGATCGAGGGCGGTGGCGACCATCCCGACCGCGCCCATGACGATCTGCTCCCGGGCGGCGATGACCGCGCCCGCCTGCTGGCGGCGCAGCATGGCCTGTGCGATCTCCGGGGCATAGGCGAGCTGGTTGATGCGCGATTCGACGACGTGCACGCCGGCCGACCGGACGCGCTCGGCGACCTCCTCGGACAGCTTGGTGGTGATCTCGGCGGCATTCTGACGCAGCGACATCGTGTCGGCGGGCGCGTCGTAGGGGTAGCTGCCGGCGATGTGACGAACGGCGGCTTCGGTCTGGACCGCGACGAACTCCTCGAAGTCGTCGACGTCGAAGACGGCGCGGGCGGTGTCCTGGACCTGCCACACGATGACCGCCGAGATCTCGATGGGGTTGCCGTCCGCGTCGTTGACCTTCGCCTTGCCGGTCTCGAGGTTGCGGATCCGGGTCGAGATCCTGCGGCGGGTGTTGAGCGGGTTCATCCAGCGCAGTCCCGGTTCCCGGAGTGTGCCCGCGTAGGAGCCGCCGAGCAGCTGCAGCACGCGCGCCTGGTTCGGTTCGACCAGCACGAGACCGGCGAGGGCGGCGCTCGCGAGCACGACCAGGACGGCACCGGCGACGATCAGCGGAATGTTCGTCTGCAGTGCACCCAGCACGATCAACCCGACGCCGGCCAGTTCGACGAGGAGCCCGATGCCGAGCACCAGCCAGCCGTTGCGGGAACGCCCGGGGCGTTCGGTGATCGTCGATTGCGTTGCGGCCATGGCGCGCTCCTCGTCGTGGTCGGTAATGCGATATTAAAGTGATATCACATTTCCACCCGTGGTTTCGAGGGCTCGGAGTCATAGCCCGGTGGACCGCCCGGACAGTTGGCATCATGATTGCCACAGACCAACCCACGACAGGGAGCGGACACGATGACGACCGGTGATCCCGACACGTTCGTGGACATCGTCGTGATCGGAGCCGGGCAGGCCGGGCTGTCGGCGGGCTACTACCTGCAGAAGTTCGGCAAGGAACCGGACAGCGGGTTCGTGGTACTGGACCGGTCGTTCGGCCCCGGCGGGGCATGGCAGCACCGCTGGCCGACGCTGACTCTCGACACCGTCAACGGACTCCACGACCTGCCCGGATCCTCGTTCGCCGAGGCCGTCGACACCACCGACGGGAAGGTACCCGCCGCCGCGGCGGTCCCGGAGTACTACCGCGCCTACGAGCAGCGATTCCATCTGCCGGTGCGTCGGCCCGTCCAGGTGATCGTCGTGTGCGACCGCGGTGAATACCTACGCGTGGAAACCGATCACGGCGTGTATGCCGCGCGCGGCATCATCAACGCGACCGGCACCTGGGAGCACCCGTTCGTGCCGTGGTATCCCGGCGCCGCACGGTTCCGCGGCCGGCAACTGCATACCAAGGACTACCGGACGGCCGACGAGTTCGCGGGCAAGCACGTCCTCGTCGTCGGCGGCGGCATCTCCGCGGTGCAACTGCTCGACGAGATCTCCCGCGTCACCGAAACCACCTGGGTCACCCGACGCGAACCTGCTTGGCGCGACGAGGAATTCACTCCCGAGGAGGGGCGGGCCGCGGTCGCGGTGGTCGAGGACCGGGTCCGGCACGGGTTGCCTCCGGGATCGGTGGTGTCGGTGACCGGTCTCCCACTCACCCCGGCCATCCGTGCCGCCCGCGAACGCGGTGTGCTCGAACATCTTCCGATCTTCTCGGAGATCACCGAGCACGGTGTCCGATGGCCGGACGGTCGAGAGCTGGACGTCGACGTCATCCTGTGGTGCACCGGATTCCGCAGTTCCCTCGACCATCTGGCACCGCTCGGCCTGCGCAACCCCGGCGGCGGAATCACCATGACCGGCCGCCTCGCGACCCAGGTCGCCGTCGATCCGCGCATCCACCTCGTCGGGTACGGTCCGTCGGCGTCGACGATCGGCGCGAACCGCGCCGGCCGGGCCGCGGCCCGCGAACTCGTCGACCACCTCGAAACGGAAGCCTCCGCGAGGTGAGCATGCGCGGCCTGTCGATGCTGGTCGTCGGACTCGCCACGGCCGCGAGCCTGACGCTGTCCGCACCGACCGCCGTCGACACGGTGGTACCGCCC
>NZ_JADZGH010000136.1:1343-15133 GCF_015865005.1 Rhodococcus sp. CX | reverse complement strand
ACGTCGCCGAGCGCCGGCCGGGTGACATCGACGTCGCCGAGCGCCGGCCGAGCGCACTCGGCGAGCAGACCCGCCCAACCGCGGTGCGCGGGATCACCGACTCCCGCGACGAACGAATCACCGAAGAAACACAATCGAATCGGCCGCACGGTCATGGCGGCCATGATGCCAGGGTGGCGGGCCCGGTCGTCGACCGTGCCCGCCACCCGCCGCAGGCGTGCGTCAGAAGTCGGCGGCTTCCTCGGCCTCGTCGGTGACCACGGCGCCGATACCGAGCTTCTCCTTGATCTTCTTCTCGATCTCGTCGCGGATGTCGGTGTTCTCGAGCAGGAACTTGCGCGCGTTCTCCTTGCCCTGGCCGAGCTGGTCGCCCTCGTAGGTGTACCAGGATCCGGACTTGCGAACGATGCCCTGCTCGACACCCATGTCGATGAGCGAGCCCTCCTTGGAGATGCCCTGACCGTAGAGGATGTCGAACTCGGCCTGCTTGAACGGCGGCGAAACCTTGTTCTTGACGACCTTGACGCGGGTGCGGTTACCGACGGCGTCGCCGCCGTCCTTGAGCGTCTCGATCCGCCGCACGTCCAGTCGGACGGAGGCGTAGAACTTCAGAGCCTTACCGCCCGTGGTGGTTTCGGGCGAGCCGAACATGACGCCGATCTTCTCGCGCAGCTGGTTGATGAAGATCGCGGTGGTGCCGGAGTTGTTGAGGGCACCGGTCATCTTGCGCAACGCCTGGCTCATGAGGCGGGCCTGCAGACCGACGTGGCTGTCGCCCATCTCGCCCTCGATCTCGGCGCGCGGCACGAGCGCCGCGACCGAGTCGACCACGATGATGTCGAGCGCGCCGGAGCGGATCAGCATGTCCGCGATCTCGAGCGCCTGCTCACCGGTGTCCGGCTGGGACACCAGCAGTGCGTCGGTGTCGACACCGAGCTTGCGGGCGTACTCCGGGTCGAGCGCGTGCTCGGCGTCGATGAACGCCGCGATGCCGCCGTTGGCCTGCGCGTTGGCCACCGCATGCAGCGCGACCGTCGTCTTACCCGAGGATTCCGGACCGTAGATCTCGACCACGCGGCCGCGCGGCAGACCGCCGATACCGAGTGCGACGTCGAGCGCGATCGATCCCGTCGGAATCACCGCGATCGGCTGGTGGGCCTCCTCCCCCAGTCGCATCACGGAGCCCTTGCCGAAGCTCTTGTCGATCTGCGCGAGGGCGAGCTCGAGCGCCTTCTCGCGGTCGTGTGCCTGTGCTGCCATCGTGGTCCCCTTCATCGAATCTCGTCTTGTTGTCGACGACGTTAGAGCCCGGTACCGACAAGTTCGTCGTGGCGACCGGTGAGCCGCCGGATCTGTGGATGGATCCGACGCCTGTGGACAACTACGCCACCGTGCACGACACCAGCATAGGCGAACAATTGTTCGAACGGTGCGTTCCGGCTCGTCGCGTCACCGGCGTGAGGGCGGAACGTCGAACTCCTCGCACATGGCCCGCCACACCTCTCGAGGCTCCTGACCTGCTTCGATCGCCTCGGCGGGGGTGAGACCGCCGAGCGAGAGAATCACGTGGTCGCGGAGCAACGCGTCGCCGTGGAGCTGCCCGAATTCGATCCGGACGAGCTCGTGGAATTCCGTCAATCGCATCCCGCCCACGGTAGTGGGCGCCGGCCGGTCGCGTCGAAGCGGTCGGGCTCAGGCAGTAGCCACGGTCCGGCAGACCTGCACCGGATCCTCGACCCGGCTCGCGGTCGCTGCGGCACTGCGGGCCGCCGCAGCGAAACGCTTCTCGCTCAGGATCGTCTCGACCGCGGTGAGCACAGCCACGGGGTCGAGCGGCCGCACCACCAGCGCGCTGCCCTGCCGGGCGGCCCGGTTGGCCAGTTCCCACTGGTCGCCGCCCCCGGGCACGATCACCGCGGGCACTCCGGCACTCAGCGCCTTCGCGAGCATCCCGTGACCGCCGCCGCACACCACCACGTCGGCCTGCCCGAGCAGCAGGTCCTGGCGGCCCCGCCCCGCGACCGCCCAGTCCGGCAGTTCCCCGTCGGCTCCGTCGAGCATGGTCGCCGCGACACGCATCCCGGTTCCGTCCAGAGCGGTGCACACGGCGTCGAGCATGCCCACGACACCGATGGTCGCCGTGGACGGAGCCACCATCACCAGCGGGCCGGTGCCGGGGGGTGGGGCCAGCACGGTCTCGGTCGGTTCCCACAGCAGCGGACCCACGAGGTGCGCGTTCGCGGGCCAATCGGGTCGCGGCACCTCGAGCGCCGGCAGGGTCGCGATCAGGCGCGCGGCGGGTCCCGGGTCCTTTTCGGGCAGGCCGATGCCCATCCGCGCGGCGCCGCGTTCGCGTTCGCCCTGCCGCACGGAGCGGGCGGTCATGCGACGCAGCAGGGCATCCCGGACCCGGCCGCGGATCCCACGACCGGGCGCGAGACCGCTGCCGATAGGCGGCAGGCCGCGTGAGGGCAGGTACAGCGGATGCGGGGACAGCTCGATCCAGGGGATGCCGAGCCGTTCGGCGGCCATGCCGCCTCCGGCGGTGATGACGTCGGAGACGACCAGGTCCGGCAGCAGCGCGCTCAGGTCGGGCAGGATCTCGGTCGCGATGTGCGCGGCGCGGGCGTGGAGCTTGGCGCCGGCGTCGGCGTCGTCGTCGCCCGGCCGCGGATCCAGGCCTTTGAGCAGCGCGAACGTGACGCCGGGCAGGTCGGTACCCAGCCAGCGCTCGCCGGTGAACAGGATCGGATCGTCCCCCGCCTCCGCCAGGCGCCGGCACAGTTCGATCGCCGGGATCGCATGTCCGGCATCAGGTCCGGCCACCACCGCAACTCGCATCGCACCAGCCTGTCACATCGCGCGGGCCGCTCGGCCGGGACCGGTCAGGCGAGGCCGTGCTCGGCGAGCACGGACAGTGCCGCGTCGTGCGCCGCGGCCCGGTCCGCGGGGACGAGGCCGATGCGGGTACGCCGGTCGAGGATGTCGTCGGCGTCGAGTGCCCCCTCGTGGGTGACTGCGAACTCGAGTTCGGCGCGGCACACGTCCAGGCCGGGAGCGACGGGCGCGAGTCCCGCGGGATCGGCGGCGAGGAACGCCGCCTCGGTCCCGTAGCGACTCACCAGGGACACCGGCGCCGACAGCCGGGACAGCGCCGTCCGGTCCGCCGCCCCGACCAGCGCTATCCGGTGGGTGTTGCAGGGCCCGGCCGGCAATCCGGTGGCGGCGACGGCGGCGTCCACCGCGTCCTGCGCCATCTTCCGGTAGGTGGTCAGCTTGCCGCCGACGATGCCGATCGGACGGCCTCCGCCGCGGACGACCGCGTGCTTGCGGGACAGGTCCGCCGTGGCACCGTCCCCGTCGGGCGTGCGCAGGAGCGGACGCAGCCCGGAATAGGTGGCGAGCACGTCGTCGCGGGTCAGCGCGGTGGTGAGCGCCGAGTTGACGGTGTCGAGCAGGAAGTCGATCTCGCCGTCGGTCGCGTGCGGGACGTCGGGGATGTCGCCGGGGGCGTCCTCGTCGGTGAGGCCGAGGTAGATCCGCCCGAGCTGGGCGGGCAGGGCGAACACGAACCGGTTGGTCGCGCCCGGAACGGGAACGGTGAGCGCCGCGGAAGGGTGCCCGAGGGCGGCCGCGTCGAGGACCAGGTGGGTGCCGCGGCTGGGGCGCAGCGCGATCGAGGGATCGACGTGGCCGGCCCACACCCCCGCCGCGTTGATCACCGCGCGGGCCCGCACCGTCAGGTCTCCGCCGGTGATCTCGTCGTGCAGGACCGCCGTCTCGGCGGTGGCGGCGTACGCGGAGACGCGGGTGAGGATGCGCGCACCGAAGGTCGCGGCGGTGCGGGCGAGCGCGACGACGAGCCGGGCGTCGTCGACGAGCTGCCCGTCGTGGGCGAGCAGCCCGCCGCGGAGTCCGTCGCGACGCACCGCGGGGACGAGGGCGGCGGCACGGGCCGCTCCGACCCGGCGCGACCGCGGCAGCAGCGTCCCGGGAGTGCGGGCCGCCGCGCGCAGCGCGTCCCCGGCGAGGAAACCGGCCCGGACCAGCGCGGACTCGGCGCGGCCGAGGGACGGCAGCAGCGGGACCAGTTGCGGCATCGACCGGATCAGGTGCGGGGCGGTGACGGTCATGAGGATGCCGCGTTCGACCGCGCTCTCGTGTGCGATCCCGACGTTGCCGGTCGCGAGATAGCGCAGTCCGCCGTGGACGAGTTTCGAGCTCCACCGGCTGGTTCCGAACGCGAGGTCGTGACGTTCGACGAGGACGACGCTCAGCCCGCGGGCGGCGGCGTCGAGTGTGACCCCGGCGCCGGTCACCCCGCCGCCGATCACCAGCACGTCGACGGTGGGGTTGTCGGCGAGCCGGTCCAGGTCGCGGCGGCGGCGCACCGCGGAGAGCGCGCCGGGTCCGAGTCCGGTCACGGTGGTCCTCCCTGGGTGGGGGTCAGATAGGCGTCGACCGCGTGGCCGAGTTCGGCCAGCAACTGTTCGCGGGGTGTCGTGTCGGCGACCGCGCGCGCCGACTGGACCACCGACTGCGCGGTGAGCAGCACCATCACGGCGATCCGCCGCGGTTCGCCCTCGCGGATCGATCCGTCGCGTTGCCCCTCGACGATGCCGGCGGTCAGGGTGTCGAGCAGCATGCGCTGGCTGGTGCCGAGCCGGTCGACGATGTAGGTGGTGAGCACGTCCGGGTCGGTGTTCACGATCTTCCGGAACAGCGGATGGGCGCCGATCGCGTCGGCGGTGGTCACGACCGCCCGAACGAGCCGGGTCCGCGCCGGGCCACCGCCGGCCGCGTCGGGGACGACGCGCCGGATCTCGCGGGTGAGCAGGTCCGCGACGATCGCGCGGGTGTCGGGCCAGCGGCGGTAGACGGTCGGGCGGCTGACCCCCGCGCGGCGGGCAACCTCGGCGAGCGTCGTCCGCCGCAACCCGAAGTCGAGCATGCAGGAGTAGGCGGCGTCGAGGATCTGGTCCTCGATCCTGGCGGGCTCGCGCGGACCTGCGGTTCTCGAATCATCGTTACGGATCGACATCGTATGTAAAACTGTAACCCATGAACGCGCCTTTCACCCCGCAACATCCCGACGAAGCGCCGACGATGGCGTGGGACGCGTGGGGAACCGAGGACCGCCGCATCGAACTCTCCGCGCGGGTCCTCGACCTGCTCGAACAGGCACTCGGCGTCGACACCGGACGCGACCGCGTCCTCCCCGAAGCCGACGTGCGACTGAGTCCGGGCCGGCTACGCCCCGAACACCGCGACGAACTCGCCCGGATCGTCGGCCGCGACCACTTCGCCGACGACGACCGGACGCGGCTGCGGCACGCGGGCGGCAAGAGCACCCTCGACCTTCTGCGCCGACGCAGCCGCGCCGAGCAGGACGCGCCGGATGCGGTGCTGTTCCCGGGCAGCCACGAGGAGGTCGTCGCCGTGCTCTCCTACTGCTCGCCGGAGGCGATCGCGGTGGTCCCGTTCGGCGGCGGCACCAGCGTCGTCGGCGGCGTGGATCCGGTGCGGGGGCGGTTCGAAGCGGTGGTCACGGTCGATCTGCGCCGCCTGACCGCGCTGACGAGCCTCGATCCGGTGTCCGGTCTGGCGACCCTGCAGGCCGGCGCGACCGGACCGCAGACCGAACAGTTGCTGGCCGCGCACGGCTTCTCGCTCGGTCACTTCCCTCAGAGTTACCGGCACGCGACTCTCGGCGGCTTCGCGGTCACCCGCTCGGCGGGCCAGGCGTCGGCCGGCTACGGGCGGTTCGAGGACATGGTCGACCATCTCGTCGTCGCCACCCCGCGCGGCACACTGCGCGCCGGACGGGCGCCGGCGTCCGCGGCCGGTCCCGACCTGCGCCGATTGTTCCTCGGCTCGGAGGGCACGCTCGGCATCGTCACCGAGGTGGGGGTGCGCATTCACCCCGTGCCCGCGACCACCGCGTTCCGGGCGTGGTCGTTTCCCGATTTCGCGACCGGCGCGGCGGCATTGCGCACACTCGCTCGGACCGGCGCCCTGCCGACGGTGCTCCGGCTGTCGGACGAGGCCGAAACCGGCATGAATCTCGCACTGCACGAGAACATCGGCGGTGACGCTCCCGGCGGCTGCCTCGCCGTGACCACCGTCGAGGGCAGCGAAGCGCACGTGCGGGCCCGTGCCGCCGAGGTCGCGGCGCTGCTCGCGGCGTCCGGCGGCACCGATCTGGGCGACGGTCCGGCCCGCGCCTGGCAGCACGGCCGGTTCGACGCACCGCATCTGCGCGACGCCCTGCTGCGGGTCGGGGCGCTCGCCGAAACCCTCGAGACCGCGACGACCTGGTCCAACCTGCTGTCCCTGCGCGCCGCCGTCACCGAGGCGCTCACCGCGGACCTGACCGCGCAGGGCACACCGCCGCTGGTGATGTGCCACATCTCTCACACCTATCCGACCGGCGCTTCGCTGTATTTCACGGTGGTGTGCGCCCAGTCCGACGACCCGATCGCGCAGTGGTCGCGGGCCAAGCGCGCCGCGGGCGACGCGATCGTCGCGGCGGGCGGCACCATCACCCATCACCACGCGGTCGGTCGCGACCACCTGCCGTGGCTGGAAGCGGAAGTCGGCGATCTGGGACTCGACGTGCTCGCCGCGGTGAAGAACGCGATCGACCCTCGCGGAATCCTCAATCCTGGGAAGCTGATCGGGTGACCGGCACCGTCACCGCACTCACGAATCCGGCCGCCCGCGACCGGCGGTCCGCACACGTCCGCGCCGCAGCCCTGCACCGCCTGCGCGAGCGCGGGTTCGTCGTCACCGAGATCGCCGGCGACTCCCCCGCCGAATCCTCGGAACTGGCCGCGCGGGCCGTCGCGGACGGCACCGACGCGCTGGTGGTGATCGGCGGCGATGGCCTGGTGTTCCTGGCGTGGCAGGCGGCAGCCGGCACCGGAATTCCGCTCGGCATCGTACCGGCCGGCACCGGCAACGACCACGCGCGCGCGCTCGGCATCCCCACCGATCCCGTCGCGGCCGCCGACGTGATCGTCGGCGGCCGTACCCGGACGATCGATCTCGGGCGCGCGACGCCGGTCGGGCTCCGGCCGCTGTGGTTCGGCACGGTGCTCGCCAGCGGGTTCGATTCCCTGGTCACCGACCGCGCGAATCGGATGCGGTGGCCGCGCGGGCACCTGCGCTACAACGCGGCGACCGTGGCCGAACTCGCGAACCTGAGACTGCTTCCCTATCGAATCACCTTGGACGGCAATACCTTCGACACCGAAGCCACGATGGTGTCGGTGGGCAACGCGTCGAGTTACGGCGGCGGGATGCGGATCGCACCGAACGCGCGGCTCGACGACGGCCTGTTCGACGTGGTCGTGGTGACCTCCGCGAGCCGGTCGCGGCTGCTGCGCCTGTTCCCGAGGGTCTACCGCGGCACCCACGTCGACCTCGACGAGGTGACGGTGTACCGGGCGCGGTCGGTGCGGCTCGACTGCCCCGGCATCACCGCCTACGCCGACGGCGAGCGCGTCGGACCCCTGCCCGTCGACATCGAGGCCATGCCCGACGCCGGCTGCGTGTTCGTTCCCTAGCCGAACGTGTACAGCTCGAATCCGGCGGCGTGGGTGGCGTCGAACCCCGGCAGCGGCCCCGACGCCATCGCCACCTGAGCCTGCGCCTGTTCCTCGACGGGCACATCGCTCAATGCCTCGAGGTAACGCCGGTGCGCGGCGAGCGAGGCCACCGCGACCTCGACCGTGTCGGTGACGTCCACCGCGTGCGTCGGCATCGTGGTGTTGACGGCGACCCATCGCACCCCGGTCCACGGTTCGAGTCCCTGTTCGGCCAACTCCGGGAAGATCCACTCGTTGGCGGCGTCGGAGACCGCGTCGAGCACGCTGAGCCCCAGCGCACGATGGTCGGCGCTGTTGAGAATCCCCGGGAACCAGGTGAGCCCGAAATTGCCGGTGACCACCATGTGCGGGCGGTGCCGCCGGATCGCGGCGGCGAGGTCGCGGCGCAGATCCGGTCCGGCGACGAGTGTGCCGTCGCGGTGACCGAGGAACTCGACCTGCTCGACACCGACGATCCGCGCCGATTCCCGTTCCTCCGCTTCGCGCAGCGGCCCGCACTCCTCCGGAGGCAGGCCGGCGATGCCCGCTTCGCCGCTGGTGGCCAGCACGTAGCGAATGTCCTTTCCCTGCCGGGTCCATCGCGCGACCGCCGCGGCCGCGCCGTATTCGATGTCGTCGGGATGCGCCGCGATCACCAGTCCGCTTTCCCAGTCCTCCGGTACCGATTCCATACGACCACTATCTGCGATGACGGTTCGGTGCGGGGGCACTCGCGCATACTGATGATCATGTCCTGGTCCGGTATCGCCGATGCGATGCTCGACGTACAGCTGATCACCACCGCGGCGGCCGTGACGTTCTGGTGTCTGACCGTGGTCGGGATCGCGGTACTCGTGGCGCGCAGGAGTCGACGTTGGACCGTCGTCGGCATCCCCGGCGCGATCGCGGCGACGCTGGTTCTGGTCGGACTCGCGGCGCTGCTGATCGAGAAGGTGTGGCGACCGTTCCCGGACCCCTTGCCGCACGCCGTGTACGCATGGTCCGCGACCGCCGTCCTGGCCGTCGCGCTGCTGATCGGCCGATGGCTGTTCCGGCGCCGGGAGCGCCGTCACATCCCGGTTGCAGTGGGCCTCGTCGTCGCGGCGGCACTGGTCGCCACCGCGGCGGCAGGCCAGATCAACCTCGTCTTCGACGCCTATCCGACCGTGCGATCCGCACTGGGCCTGTCCGTGTTCCGCACCGTTCCGCTCACCGAAGCGCAGGCCCGCACCGCGACGACCGTCACGGGCACGCCACTCTCGGCGCAGTGGTCACCACCGCCCGACATGCCTTCCACCGGTGCCGTGGTGTCTGCACCGATCCCCGCCGCAACGTCCGGGTTCCCCGCACGTGAAGCGCGGATCTACCTGCCCCCGGCCTATTTCACCGATCCTCGCCCCGAACTTCCGGTTCTGGTCCTGCTGGCGGGACAGCCCGGCAGTCCGGACGACTGGCTGGTCGGCGGCAGGCTGACACAGACGATGGACGCGTTCGCCGCGCAACACGACGGGCTCGCACCCGTGGTCGTGGTCGCGGACGGCACCGGCGGGCAGTTCGCCAATCCGCTGTGCATGGATTCGCGACTGGGCAACGCCGCGTCGTACCTGACCGTGGACGTGCCCGCCTGGGTGAAGCAGAACCTGCAGATCGACCAGGAGCCGCGGGCGTGGGCGATCGGCGGGTTGTCCTACGGCGGTACGTGTGCGCTGCAACTCGCGACCCTCCGGCCGGACGTGTATCCGACCTTCCTCGACATCTCCGGACAGGCCGAGCCCACCCTCGGTGATCGCGCCCGCACCGTGCAGGAGGCGTTCGGCGGCGACGACGCGGCCTTCGCCCGCAACAACCCGGCGGATCTGCTTGCGCACAACCGCTATCCCGACAGCGCGGGTGCGTTCGTGGTGGGTCTCGACGACCGCGAGTACCGTGCGGGTGTCGAGCAGCTCACCGCCGCGGCACGCGCGGCCGGTATGGACGTGCACTTGACGGAACTGCCAGGGGGACACACGTTTTCACTGTGGTCCGCCGCACTGGAGAAGGAGATGCCGTGGCTGAGCCGGCGACTGGGTCTCACCTCGTGACCGCGCGGCGGGTGCTCGACGGGCCCGCCGGGCGCGCAGCGAGAGCACTGCGCCGCGCACCGGTATCGCTCGTGCTGCTGGCCGCGTTGTGGCTGCTCGGGATCCTGACCGGCGCCCTCCGGCACGGACCGTCCCCCGATCTCGCGCGATGGGTGTCGTCGGGGGTGGCGAGCTTCGAGAGCGGACATGTGTGGGTGCTGTGGACCTCGGGCCTGTTCGCGTCCGGCATCGTCGAGTACCTGCTGGTGACCGTCGTGATCCTGGCGGTGGCGGTACCGACGGAGAATCGCATCGGCAGCGTGCCGTTCGCCGCCGCCGCGGTCGTGACGCAGGGCATCGGTTCGGCGCTGGCGCTGCTGATCGCGTGGGTCGTGTCGACCGTCCCGAACACGTGGGGCCTCGAACTTCACGGTCATGTGATCGAGGATCCAGTCCCCTGGGTCCTGGGTACGCTGCTCGCGTCGACCTCGGTGATGAACACCCTGTGGCGCCGACGGATCCGGACGCTCGTGCTGGTGTTCCTGGTGACGGCCGCCCTGTTCGCCGGGCACCTGCAGGACGTGACGCGGCTGTGCGCGGCGGTGGCGGGCGTGGTTCTGGGGCCGTGGCTGTGCGGACGCTCCGCGCGGGGCCCGGCGCTCGGTGGCACCGTCCGCGAGCAACGCACGCTGGTCGCGCTGGTCGTGGCCGCGAGCGTGCTCGGTCCCGTGCTGGCCGCGTTCTCTCCGCACGCGATCGGACCGCTCTCGGCGCTGCGGATGCTGTTCGACCAGGTCCCCTATTCGGCGCGCGAACTGGTGGACGTGTGTGCCGACCCGGCGCTGCACGACGAATGCCGCAAGGGACAGCAGGCGCTGCGGCTGTCCGGGCTCGGACCGCTGGTGATGAACCTGATGCCGTCGATCGTGCTGCTCGTGTCCGCGGATGGGTTGCGCCGGGGACGACGCGCCGGGTGGCTGCTGTCGGTGTGGGCGCACGTCGCGCTGATCGCGGTCGCGGCCGCGAGCCTCGTCGCCGAGACCACCGAGCAGGACGCGACCCGGTCGTTGCTGTACGGGCAGCATCGGCACAGCTCGGTGTACATGGAACTGGCCCCGCTGCTGGCGCTGGTCGCGATCCTCGTGCTGCTGCTGGGGAGCCGACGACTGTTCCAGGTCCGTGCCCCACGCGGCACCTATGCCCCCGTGTGGTTGGGCACACTCGGCGCCGTCGTGGTCGCCGCACTCGTCTACGTCGGCGCCGGATCGCTGCTCGCCGACGGCTTCGATCGCGATCCGGGAGCATGGACCCTGCTGCGGGACATGCCGCGGCGGCTGATCCCGCCGGTCTACCTCCAGCTGTTCGAACCGCCCGTGCTGCCGCTCACGTCCGCCGCGACCCTGCTGTTCGAGTGGGTCGGCGTCCTGGTGTGGGCGGTGTTCTGCGGGCTGATGCTGCGCAGCTTCCAGGTGCCGGCGCTCGGCTACGACGCCGACGCGCAGCGACGCGTCCGCGAACTGCTGCACTCGCCCGGCGGATCGTCCCTGTCGTGGATGACCACCTGGGGCGGCAACCACTACTGGTTCTCCTCCGACGGCAGGCACGCCGTCGCCTACCGGGTGCACTCCGGTGTCGCGCTCACCACCGGCGACCCGATCGGCGACCGCGACACCCTCGTCGCCGCCGTCGACGAATTCGCCTCGTACTGCGCCGAGAACGGCTGGACCCCGTGCCTGTACTCGGTCGGCGAGCCCACCGCGGCCATCGCCCGCGAGCACGGCTGGACGTGCCTGCAGGTCGCCGAGGAAACCGTGATCCGGCTCGAAGGGCTGGCCTTCTCCGGCAAGAAGTTCCAGGACGTGCGCACCGCCCTCAACCGGGCCCGCAAGGACGGCGTCACCGCCGAATGGACGACCCTGCACGACGCGCCGCTGGCCGTCGTCGAGCAGATCGTGGCGATCTCCGAGGAATGGGTCGCCGACAAGGGCCTGCCGGAGATGGGGTTCACGCTCGGCGGTCTCGAGGAACTCCGCGACCCCGAGGTCCGGCTGCTGCTCGCGATCGACGGCGACCGGCACGTCCACGCCATCACCTCGTGGATGCCGGTCTACCGCGACGGCACCGTCGTCGCGCTGACCCTCGACTTCATGCGGCGTCGCTCCGACGGTTTCCGCCCATCGATGGAGTTCCTCATCGCGTCGGCCGCGTTGTCTGCCCAGCAGGAGGGACTCGAGTACCTGAGCCTGTCCGGTGCGCCCCTGGCCGCGGCCGGACGGACCGACGCGGTGGACCGCACGGCACTCGACGCGCTGCTCGAGATGCTCGGGCGCACCCTCGAACCGGTCTACGGGTTCCGGTCGCTGCTCGCGTTCAAGTCCAAGTTCCAGCCCGAGTACCGGCCCCTGTACATGGTCTTCCCGGATCCCGCCGCGCTGCCCGCGATCGGCGTCGCGGTCGGACGCGCCTACCTTCCCGACGTCTCGCTCGGGCAAGGGCGGCGCCTGCTCACCCGGTTGCTGCGCAGGTGACAGGCTCGGACCGCTGCGGACGACAGGCGCGGAGCGCCGTGGATCAGACCTTCATGATGTCGTCGTGCTTGTCACCCGCGATCGCCTTGTAGATCAGATATCCGCCGAAGATGATCGCGCTCACCACGAGAATCCCGAACAAGTGCTCGAACAGGGCGCCGAACAACGCCAGGCCGATCCACACCAGCGCCACCACACCCACGATCTTCCAGAACATCGCCTTCTCCTGACTCGATTGGCATTTCTCACTGCCGTACACCACGATCCTGACAGTCCCAGACCGGAAAAACACCAGGTCAGAACACAAATCAGGGAAAGATGGGGGGAATCCCCGAGCCGTCGGCCGCCACGTCGGGGTCACTCCCGGAGCGGGGTGGTGACGCACAGCACGCACAAGGCACATAGGCTCGACGCGTTCCCACCCATGTGAAGAAGGCTGAGAAATCGTGTCGTCGACCCGTCGCATTCCCGCCCGCGACCTGGCGCAGATCGCCGTGTTCGCTGCTCTGATCATCGCGCTCGGGCTTCCCGGGCAGATCACCATCGGATCGTCGGGTGTGCCGATCACGCTGCAGACCCTCGGAGTGATGCTCGCCGGCGCACTGCTCGGTGCCCGCAAGGGTGTGCTGTCCGTCGCGACGGTCATCGTGCTGGGTCTTGCGCTTCCCGTGCTCGCCGGCGGTCGCACGACCCTCACGTCCCTGGCCTCCCCCACCGCCGGCTTCCTGATCGGCTGGATTCCCGCCGTCGCGGTCATCGGCTGGCTGTCCGCGCGGATGCTGCCGCGCTACCGGGTGGTGCCCGGTGTCGCGATCAACGTGCTGGGCGGGATCGTGGTGCTGTACGCCTTCGGCATCGCCGGGATGCTGCTGCGCACCGACCTGACCTTCTGGGCCGCGCTGAGCGCCAACGTGACGTTCCTGCCCGGCGACCTGCTCAAGGCCGTCGTCGCAGCCGCCGTTGCGGCGCAGGTGCACCGCGCCTACCCCGGCCTGATCGCGTCGCGCGTGGCGGCGAAGCCCGCCGGCGATCTCGCCCACTGACCGTCCGTCGATGAGCGAGATCCGCTTCGATTCGGTCCGACACGCCTACGGCGAGCGGGTCGTGCTCGACGGCATCGACGTGATCCTCACCGAAAGGCGGATCGGGATCGTCGGGGCCAACGGCAGCGGCAAATCGACGCTGGCCCGCATGATCAACGGTCTCGTCGTTCCCACCTCCGGCACGGTCACCGTCGACGGCCTGGACACCGCACGCAAGGGCCGCGAGGTGCGGCGACGCGTCGGATTCGTGTTCACCGATCCCGACCACCAGATCGTCATGCCGACCGTCGCCGAGGATGTGGACTTCTCGTTGCGGCGCAGCGGACTCGGCAAAGCCGAACGCGCCGAACGGGTCCGGCGGGTGCTCGGCGACTTCGGCCTCGGCGGGCACCACGACCACCCCAGCCACCTGCTGTCGGGAGGCCAGAAGCAGATGCTGGCGCTGGCCGCGATCATGGTCACCGACCCGCAGGTCCTCGTCGCGGACGAGCCGACCACCCTGCTCGATCTCCGCAATACCAGGCTGATCTCGCAGACGTTCGCGAACCTCGAACAGCAGTTGATCGTCGT
>NZ_JADZGH010000136.1:129-1176 GCF_015865005.1 Rhodococcus sp. CX | reverse complement strand
GCGGCGGCCATCGTCGCGCTGACGTTGTGGATCGACCGGCCGTGGCAGGTGCTGCCCGTCGCCGCCGCCGTGGCCGGGCTCTACGCCATGGCGCGGATTCCGGTCCGGCTCGCCGTCGTCCAGTTGCGTCCGTTGCTGTGGATGCTCGCGTTCATCGGTGTGTTCCAGGTCGTGGTCGCGGGCTGGGAACGCGCGGTGGTGGTGTGCGGTTCGCTGCTGCTCGCGGTCGCGCTCGCGGCGCTGGTGACGCTCACGACCCGCGTGACGGACATGCTGGACGCGATCGTTGCGGGCCTGGGGCCGTTGCGCCGGGTCGGTGTGAATCCGGAGCGGATCGGCCTCGTGCTGGTCATGACCATTCGCTGCATCCCCCTGCTCGGTGAGCTGGTGACACAGGTGAGCGACGCGCGCAAGGCCCGCGGCCTGGGCTTCTCGTTGCGTGCCCTGGTAGTTCCGGTCGTCGTGGGCGCCCTGCGGTCCGCGGATGCGATGGGCGAAGCACTCTCCGCGCGGGGCGTGGACGACTAGGCGTAGTTCCTAGGGCCGGAACCGCTGCTGGATCCGGTCGACGTCCTGCCACGACTGGGCCCAGCCCTCGAGGCGATCGGACGCGGAGATCAATTCGGCGCGCTGCTGCTCGAGCACGGCCATGGGCCGGCTGCCCTCGGGCGCCCCGGCGAGCCGCGCGGCGGCCGCCACGAGTTCCTCGAACTGATCGACACCGGTCTCGAGACGGTGACCGGCCGCGGCGCTCCCACGTGCTGCGGATTCGAGCGCGACGACGTCGACCGCGACGGCCTCGAGCGCGGACGACGCGGCCCGAGCGGCCTCGCCGATCTCGTCGAGATCCTCGGCGACGACCGCCTGGGACCGGGCGAGGACCCCGAGCAGATGCGCCAGGCTCCGCTCGTTGCTGGCCAGTCGCGCCATGGGTGCGCGTGCGACGGAACCGTCCGGCGGCAACGCGCGCCGACGCGGAGGAGCCGGCGGGATGGGCACCGCATCGAGGCGTCGCACCTTCCGTACCGCCAGAACCGCGGGAACCGC
>NZ_JADZGH010000136.1:0-119 GCF_015865005.1 Rhodococcus sp. CX | reverse complement strand
GTTCCTCGAACTGATCGACACCGGTCTCGAGACGGTGACCGGCCGCGGCGAGCGCCGGTCCGAGCTGCGCCGCGGCCGCGGCGCTCCCACGTGCTGCGGATTCGAGCGCGACGACGTCG